>JAOPWO010000020.1 GCA_025965635.1 Modestobacter sp.
CGACGCCGTCCGCTCCGGCGGAGCCGCCGGCAGGGCGGCCAGCACGGCGGCGGTCACGTCGGGCACCGGGACGGCCGGCGTCAGCCGGGCCCGCCGGGTCACCTCGGCCGCGGCCTGCTCCCACGCGCGGCACGACGGGCAGCCGGCCAGGTGCTCCTGGAGCCGGTCGGCGTCGATCCCCGGGGACTCCCCGTCCAGCCGGGCCGAGAGCGCGTCGCGGAAGGGTTCACAGCTCACGCTGGCATAGTCGGTGCCGACAGCCGAGGAGTTCCCGGAGGGCGACGTGGGGCAGCTGGAACGTCTCGCGGTGCTGGCCGCCGAGGGTGACCGGGCCGCGCAGGCGGACCTGGTGCGTGCCACCCAGGCCGACGTCTGGCGACTGTGCGCACACCTCGCCGACCGGCAGGTCGCCGAGGACCTCGTCCAGGAGACCTACCTCCGGGCGCTGCCCGCGCTGGCCCGCTTCGAGGGCCGCTCCAGTCTGCGCACCTGGCTGCTGTCGATCGCCCGCCGGGTATGCGCCGACCACCTGCGGGCCAGGGCCCGGCGCCGGCTGGTGCTGGTCGGTGAGGACGCCGACCTGGCCGGGCTGGAGCGCGACGTCCCGGACGACGAGGTGGGTGGGACGGTCGCCGCCCAGGACGTCCTCGACCGGCTCGACGCCGAGCGCCGGGAGGCGTTCGTGCTCACCCAGCTGATCGGGCTGCCCTACGCCGAGGCCGCCGAGGTGGCCGGCTGCCCGATCGGCACCATCCGCTCCCGGGTGGCCCGGGCGCGCGCCGACCTGGTCGAGGCGCTGCTGGCCGCCGACCACCCCCGCGCCCGCCGTCCGTCGTAGGCGGAGTGGCCCCGTCGACCCGACGCCGAGGGTCCGCTCCGCTCAGCGCTGCTGGGCGGCCAGCCGGCGCAGCCGCTCGTTGTAGGCGGTGAGCTCGGGGTCCTCGCCGCTCTCGCCGCGGGCGATGGCCCGCTCGCGGGCCCGCTCGGCGGCCCGGTTGGCACGGTCCTCCGAGCGGCTCCACTGGACGAAGACGATGGCCAGCACGATCACCGTCGGGAACTCGCCGAACGACCAGGCGACGCCGCCGGCCCAGCCCTGGTCGAAGAGCGGGTCGATGTCCCAGGCCGGAGGGATCTCGGCGTAGCTGGTCAGCAGCAGGCTGCTGCTCATCATCACGGTGACGCCGAAGAAGGCGTGGAACGGGGCCGGCAGCATCAGCTCCAGCATCCGGCCGCCGTGCCCTGAGCGCCGCGGCCACGGGTCGACGGCGAGGATCGGCCCGAAGAACAGCAGCCCGGTGGCCAGGAAGTGCGCCAGCATGACGGTATGGCCGGGGGTGGTGGCCATCAGGTCGTCGAAGAGCGGGGTGAAGTAGACGCCGTAGAGGCTGGCGATGAACAGCGGCACGGTGAACAGCGGGTGCGACACGAACCGGCCCAGCCGGCTGTGCAACGCGGACAGCAGCAGCCGCCGCGGCACGCCGGTGGCGCCGCGGCTGCTGGGCAGGACGCGCAGCGCGAGGGTGACCGGAGCGCCCATCAGCAGCCCCAGCGGCGAGATCATCGTCAGCACCATGTGCTGCACCATGTGCACGCTGAACAGCCCCATGCCGTAGGACTGCAGACCGCTGGCGCAGACGAAGAAGACGCTCGCGCAGCCGGCGAGGAACGAGACGGTGCGCAGCACCGGCCAGGCGATCCCCCGCTGGCGCAGCCGCAGCAGGCCGAGCAGGTAGACCGCCGCCAGCACCAGCGCCAGCCAGGCGACCGGGGAGGCGTAGGCCAGGTCCAGGCTCAGCAGCCGGCCCAGGGTGGGCGGCAGCTCGGGCAGGACGTGGCCCATGCTGCCGTGCTCGTGCTCCACGCCCGTCTCCTCCTCAGCCTGCGTCACCACACGGTAGGCCAGCTCGGCAGGTCACCCGCCGCAGGACCACCGGCCCCCCTGCAGGGTCCCGCCGCGAGCGTGCCAGCGGTGGGCGGGGGCAGGGGGCCCTTCCTCAGCGGAGCGTGACCTGGCGGGACAGCAGCCCGGCGCGGGCGCGCCGCTCGTCGGCGGTCAGCGGGGTGTCCACGGCCAGCGCGGCGTCCAGCGCCGCCTGCAGCTCGGCCGCCGGCCCCGCCCAGTCGGCCCCCGGCGTCCCCGCGGGCACGTCCCAGACCGGCACGACCAGGCCGTGGGCGCGGAAGGCCCCGGCGTACCGGGTGTCCTCACCGAGGCTCAGCTGCTCGGCGGCGCGCAGCCGGGCCAGCGCGTCGAGCAGCGGCTCCTCCGGCTCCGGCCGCACCCAGCGGACGTGCGCGCGGTCGGCGGCCGGCTGGCACCAGTACGCCGCCTCCAGGCCGGCCAGCCGCACGGTGGGCATCACCGACTCGTTGGCCTGCTCCAGGCCGGCCCGGGCCGCGGGACCGGGCTCGGTGCCCTCCAGCCAGAACCCGAAGTCGTCGCGGACGGTGACCTCCAGCGGCGCGCTGGGGTCGAGGAGCTGCTGCAACCGCGGCCCCGCCGACCCGGCGCCGCCGATCGGGCCCGGGTCGACGGGCGCCCCGGCCGGCGCCGCCAGAGCGGCGGCCAGCGCCGTCCCGACGTCCCGGCTGACGTCGTCGGAGGAGGTGGGCAGCTGCAGGCCCAGCAGGATCTCGCCGTTGGCGCGGACCAGCGCGGGCGAACCGCCGGGCAGCACGCTGGCCAGGGTGACGGTGCGGCCGTCCGTCGTCGTCAGGGGGGCGGTGGCGGCCGGCACCAGCTCGCGCAGGGCCACCCAGTCGGCCTCGCCCGGCAGCCCCTCGAAGGGACGGCGGACCGGCGGGGCGTACCCCGATCCGTGGCAGTGCTTGTACCGGCGGCCCGACCCACAGGGGCACGGCGCCTTGGGGTTGACCTCCCCGGCAGCGGCGGAGGCCTTCGCGGAGGAGGAGGCGGGACGGCGGGTCGTGGTGCGGGCCATGGCGCCGAGGGTAGTCAACGGGCCTTGTCGTCCCCCGCCCCCGCGAGAGGACCAGGGGCGAGGAGGGCCGTGAAATAGGCTGCCCTCCTGTGGTGCCTCCCCCGCTGGACCTGACCGACCCCGCCGTGGTCGCCGACCCGTACCCGGCGTTCGCCGCCGCCCGGGCGCAGGCACCGGTGCAGTGGCACGAGGGCATGGGACTGTGGCTCGCCTTCACCCACGCGGAGTCCGGTGCCGTGCTGCGGGACCGGCGGCTGGGCCGGATCTGGCGGGACAGGGAGCCGGCCGCCCGGTTGGGCAGCTTCAACCTGGTCCACCGCAACGCGATCCTGGAGATGGAGCCGCCGGACCACACCCGGCTGCGCCGGCTGATCAGCACCGCGTTCGCCCGCGGGCACGTGGAGCGGCTGCGCCCGTGGGTGCAGGACCTCGCCGACTCGCTGGTCGACGGGCTGGTGGAGCGGTCGGCCGGGTCGGCACCGGTCGACGTGCTCGGCGGGATGGCCGAGGAGCTGCCCGTCGCGGTGATCGCCGAGCTGCTCGGCGTGCCCGGGACCGACCGCCCGCTGCTGCGGCCCTGGTCGAACGCGATCGTGAAGATGTACGAGTACGGCCGGACGACGCAGGTCGAGGACGACGCCGAACGGGCGGCCGCGGAGTTCGTCGGCTACCTGCGGGAGCTCGCCGCCGACCGCCGCCGGGCCCCCGGTGAGGATCTGCTCACCCACCTGGTCACCGTGCGCGACTCCGACGGCGACCGGCTCACCGAGGACGAGCTGGTGACCACCTGCATCCTGCTGCTCAACGCCGGCCACGAGGCGACGGTCGGCGTCAGCGGCAACGGGCTGCTGGCCCTGCTCGAGCACCCCGACCAGCTGGCCCGGCTGCGCGCCGACACGGCCCTGCTGCCGACGGCGATCGAGGAGCTGATGCGCTACGACTCCCCGCTGCAACTCTTCGAGCGCACCGCCACCGAGGACGTCGCGATCGGCGGGGTCACCGTCGCGGCGGGTGAGAAGATCGCCGCGCTGCTCGGCGCGGCGAACCGCGACCCCGCCGTCTTCGCCGACGCCGACACCCTCGACGTCGGCCGCGCGGACAACCCGCACATCACCTTCGGCGCCGGCGTGCACTTCTGCATCGGCGCCCCGCTGGCCCGGGTGGAGCTGCAGGCCTCCTTCGGGGCGCTGCTGCGGCGGACGTCGTCCCTGGAGCTGGGCGCCCCGGCGCGGCGGCGTCCCGAGTTCGTCATCCGCGGCCTGCAGGAGCTCCCCGTCGTCCTCACCCGCGCCTGAGCGGGGTGCCACCGCGCAGGAGACCTGCGCGGTGGCACCCCATCACAGGCGCTGGGCCAGCCGGTGGTAGGCCGCGCTCCAACGCAGCTCCTTGGCCAGGCTGCGCCGGGTGGTGTCGGCGTCGATGAGCACCAGCTCCGTGGCGAAGACCTCCGCCAGGTCGGTGAGCTCCTCGGCGCCGAGCTGGGTGGACAGCACCGTGTGGTGCGGCCCGCCGGCGGTCAGCCAGCCCTCGGTCGCGGTCTCGAAGTCCGGCCGCGGCTCCCAGACGGCCCGGGCGACCGGCAGGTTGGGCAGCGGCTCGGAGGGCTCGACGACGTCGATCTCGTTGGCCACCCAGCGGAACCGGTCGCCCAGGTCCGACCAGCCCAGCGTGATGCCGGCGCCGGGCGCGGCGGTGAACACCAGCCGGGCCGGGTCCTCGCGGTTGCCGATGCCCAGCGGGTGCACCTCGAGCCGCGGGCGCTCGCCGGCGATCGTCGGGCAGACCTCGAGCATGTGCGCGCCGAGGATCTTCGGGGTGTCCGAGGCCAGGTCGTAGGTGTAGTCCTCCATGAAGGAGGTCCCGCCGGGCAGCCCGGCGGCGGCGACCTTGAGCACGCGCAGCAGCGCCGAGGTCTTCCAGTCGCCCTCGCCGCCGAAGCCGTACCCGTCGGCCATCAGCCGCTGGACGGCGAGACCCGGGAGCTGCCGCAGCCCGCCGAGGTCCTCGAAGTTGGTGGTGAAGGCGCCGAAGCCGCCCTCGGTCAGGAACGACCGCAGCGCCACCTCCACCCGGGCCTGGTAGCGCACGCTGTGGTGCCGCTCCCCGCCGGGACGCAGGTCGCCGTCCATGTCGTAGAGGTCGCCGTACTCGGCGACCACCGCGTCGATCTCGCTGTCGGCGACGGCATCGACCACCTCCACCAGGTCGTTGACGCCCCAGGTGTTCACCGACATGCCGAAGCGGATCTCCGCCTCCACCTTGTCGCCCTCGGTGACCGCGACGTTCCGCATGTTGTCGCCGAACCGGGCCAGCTTGAGCCCGCGTGCGGCCGCGGCGCCCGCCGCGGCGCGGACCCACGAACCCACCCGGGCCTGC
>JAOPWO010000223.1 GCA_025965635.1 Modestobacter sp.
GTTGGGCAGGCGCCCGGAACCGGCCGCCGCCGCGTGGCCGGCCGGCCGGCACGCCGTGCCCGTCACCGTGCCCGACGGCGGTCCCGCACCGGCGGACGACCGGCTGCTCGGCCGGCTGCGAGAGGTGCTGGCCGCCGGGGACCGGGGCGGCTCAGCCGTCGACCGACGCCGGTTCCTGGTGACCAGCGGGATCGCCGTCGGCGTCGCTGCCGCCGCCGGAGGCGGCGGACGGCTGCTGCAGCGGCGGTTCGCCGTGGCAGGGGAGCGCGCCGACCTGGCGCTGCCGGCGCCGTCCTCCCCGGCCGCGGCGCTGCCTGCCGGCGCCGACCTGGCCGGGCGCGTACCCGGCCTGACCCCGCTCTTCACCGCCAACCAGGACTTCTACCGGGTGGACACCGCGCTCGCTGTGCCGCAGCTGCGGCCGTCGGAGTACTCGCTCGCCCTCACCGGGATGTTCGACTCGCCGCGGTCGTTCGACCTGGCCGAGCTCTTCGGGCGCGACGACCTGATCGAGCGGGACATCACGCTGACCTGCGTCTCCAACGAGGTCGGCGGCACCCTGGCCAGCACCGCCCGGTGGATCGGCGTCCCGCTCGGGACCTTCCTCCGCGAGGCCGGCGTCCGGTCCGGGTCCGACCAGCTCGTCTGCCGGTCCAGCGACGGGATGACCATCGGCGCGCCGACCCGCGCCGCGCTGGACGTCCAGGACGCGATGCTGGCCATCGGGATGAACGGCGAGCCGCTGCCGGTCGCCAACGGCTTCCCGGTGCGGATGCTCATCCCCGGGCTCTACGGCTACGTGTCGGCCTGCAAGTGGCTGACCGGCATCGAGGCGACCACCTACGACGCCTTCGACGCCTACTGGACCGAGCGCGACTGGGCGGTCGACGGGCCGATCAAGGTGTTCGCCCGGATCGACACCCCGGCGCCGCTGCGCTCGGTGCCGGCCGGGCGGCAGCCGGTGGCCGGTGTCGCCTGGGCGCAGACCCGGGGCGTCGCCCGGGTCGAGGTGCAGGTGGACGACGCCGACTTCGTCGACGCCGAACTCGCCCCCGAGGCGGACGCCGACCTGTGGCGCCAGTGGGTGCTCCCCGTCGACCTCGCGCCCGGCCAGCACCAGCTCACCGTCCGGGCCACCGACCGCGAGGGCACGGTGCAGACCGACCAGCGCGTGGCGCCCTTCCCCGACGGCGCCACCGGCTGGCACTCCATCCGGGTCATCGCGACCTGACCCCGGGTGCCGGGACCTCCCGGCACCCCACCACGCTCGTCGACGGCCACCGGCCGGCGGCGCAGCCCGGGCTGCGGCCCGGGCACGACACCCGCGACATGCCGTCGCACGAGAACACCTGGGAGACCACCATGAACAGCCCCCGCCTCCACCGCACCGTCATCCTGTCCGCCGTCGCCGGCCTCGCCCTGACGATGACCGCGTGCGGCTCGGACGACACGTCCACCGCCTCCGGGGGGACCACGAGCAGCAGCACCGCTGGGAGCAGCAGCACGGCGCCGGAGCCCAGCGAGGCCATGCCGGCGTCCGACGCCCCCTTCGGCGCCGCGTGCTCCCAGGTGCCGACCGAGGGCGAAGGCAGCGTCGAGGGCATGTCGGACGACCCGGTGGCCACCGCCGCCAGCAACAACCCGCTGCTCTCCACGCTGGTGCAGGCCGTCACGCAGGCGAACCTGGTCGACACGCTCAACACCACCCAGGACATCACCGTGCTCGCACCGGCCAACCCGGCGTTCGAGGCCGTGCCGGCCGACGCGCTCACCGCGCTGCTGGCCGACCAGGCCCAGCTGACCGCGGTCTTGACCCACCACGTCATCCCGGGTCGGCTGACCCCCGAGGAGCTGGCCGGCGAGCACGCCACGGTGGCCGGCGACATGGTGACCATCGAGGGCTCCGGCGAGGACTTCAGCATCGCCGCTGAGGGCACGGTGCTGGGCTCCGCGCCCGCTTCGGTGATCTGTGGCAACGTGCAGACGGCGAACGCCACCGTCTACGTCATCGACCAGGTGCTGGCCCCGGCCGCCGGCTGATCGAGGACGCCCTCCTCCTCGCGGCGGGACCCTGCAACGCGGCCACGGGGGCCGCCGTCCGGTACCGGACGGCGGCCCTGCCGCGTTCGTGCGGGCCCCGCCGGGGAGCTCAGTAGGGTCGGGGTCATGACGGCGTCCCCGGCCCACCCCGACCGTGACCGGCTCCGCGAGCTCATCATCGAGCTCGCCGTGGTGCACGGGAAGGTCATCCTCTCGTCGGGCCGTGAGGCCGACTGGTACATCGACCTGCGGCGGCTGACGCTGCACCACGAGGGTGCGCCGCTGGTGGGCCGGGTCATGCGGCAGCTGACCGGCGACCTGACCTACGACGTGGTCGGCGGCCTCACCCTCGGCGCCGACCCGGTGGCCACCGCGATGCTGCACGCCGCGGCCGACGGCGCGGGCTTCCTGGACGCCTGCGTGGTGCGCAAGCAGGGCAAGGCGCACGGGCTGCAGCGGCGGATCGAGGGCCCCGACGTCGCCGGGCGCGCGGTGCTGGTGGTCGAGGACGTCTCCACGACCGGCGGCAGTCCGCTGACCGCCGCACAGGCGTTGCAGGAGGCCGGCGCGGAGGTGGTCGGCATCGCGGTGATCGTCGACCGCGGCGGCCGGGCCGCCGTGGAGGCGGCCGGCTTCGAGTACCGCGCGGCGTTCGACCTGGCCGACCTCGGCCTCTGAGAGGACCCGGTTGCCCCGCCCCTGCGGCGGGGCCGCACCGAGGGCGGCCGACGACGTACGGTCGGGGAGTGACCGCCCTCACGACGACGTGGGTCCGCGAGCTGCGGGACGGCCTGGGCCGCGAGAGCGTCCTCACCGACCCCGAGGTGACCGCCTACGCCCGGGACCAAGCTGCTCCGAGGCGCGCACCGCGCGGAACTGGCGCCGTCGGCGCGCTGGCCAGGTCGTGATCGCGCGTCAGCGGCTCGTCGTCGTCGGGGGTGACGCTGCGGGCATGTCGGCCGCGGCGCAGGCCCGCCGGCTGCGCGACCCGGCCGACCTGGACATCACCGTCCTCGAGCAGGGCCGCGACGTGTCCTACTCCGCCTGCGGCATCCCCTACTGGGTGGGCGGGCTGGTGGCCGGCCGAGACGAGCTGATCGCCCGCACCCCGGCGGAGTTCGCCGCCCAGGACATCACCGTGCACACCGGCACCCGCGCGGTCGGCATCGACCTGGCCGGCGGCGTCGTCGTCGCCGAGGACGGGCGGCGGTTCGGCTACGACTCGCTGGTGATCGGCACCGGCGGTCGGCCGACCCGGCCACCGAGCCCCGGCCTGGACGCCCCCGGCGTGTTCGGCGTGCACCGGCTGGACGACGGTGCGGCCATCCGGGCGGCGATCGACGCCGGGACGGGGCCGGCCGGTCGGCCGATGCGCGGGCTGGTGCTCGGCGGTGGCTACATCGGGCTGGAGATGGCCGAGGCGCTGCAGGCCCGCGGGCTGGAGGTCACCGTCGTCCTGGCCGACCCGCTGCCGATGCAGCTGCTCGATGCCGACATGGCTGCGCGGGTGTGCGGCGCGCTGCGCGAGATGGGCATCGCCGTGCACACCGACCAGGCGGTGCGCGAGGTGCTGCTCGACGTCGACGGCCGGGCCTGCGGCGTGCGCACCGACGGGGGTAGCTACGACGCCGACCTCGTCGTCCTCGGGCTGGGCATGGGCCCGGAGGTCGCCCTGGCCGCCGACGCCGGGCTCGCCCTCGGCAGCACCGGGGCGATAGACGTCGACCGCAGCCAGCGCTGCCGGGACCACCCCGAGGTCTTCGCGGCCGGGGACTGCGCGCAGACCTTCCACCGGGTCAGCGGCGGGGTCGCGCACGTGCCGCTGGGCACGCACGCCAACAAGCAGGGCCGGGTGGCCGGTTCGGTGCTCGCCGGCCGGCCGGCCCGGTTCGCGGGGATCCTGGGCACCGCCGTCACCAAGGTCGGCGGCCTGGAGATCGGTCGCACCGGGCTGTGCACCACGCAGGCCGAGCAGGCCGGTTTCGCCTACCGGGCCGACACCATCGAGGCCACCACCCGGGCCGGCTACCACCCCGACGCCGAGGACGTCGCGGTCAAGGTGATCACCGAGCAGGGTTCCGGGCAGCTGCTCGGCGCCCAGATCGTCGGCGGGCAGGGAGCGGCGAAGCGGATCGACGTGCTGGCCACGGCGATCTGGGCCGGGATGACGGCCGAGGACCTCGCCGGTTCCGACCTCTCCTACGCCCCGCCGTTCTCCCCCGTGCACGACCCGGTCACGGTCGCCGCCCGCGTCGTCAGCCGCACCGGACAGGGCTGACCGGCACGGCGGGCCGGAAGACAGCGCACGACCGCCACCGCGTACTCCACTAGTCTCCTGGCATGCCGATCGCGACTCCTGAGGTCTACGCCGACATGATCAGCCGGGCGAAGGAGGGCGGTTTCGCCTACCCGGCCATCAACTGCACGTCCTCGGAGAGCATCAACGCGGCGCTCCGCGGCTTCGCCGACGCCGGCAGCGACGGCATCATCCAGTTCTCCACCGGGGGCGCGGAGTTCGGCTCGGGCACCCGGGTCAAGGACATGGTCACCGGTGCCGTGGCGCTGGCCGAGTTCGCCCATGTCGTCGCCGAGCGGTACCCGGTCCAGGTCGCGCTGCACACCGACCACTGCCCCAAGGACAAGCTGGACAGCTACGTCCGGCCGCTGATCGCGATCTCCCAGGACCGGGTGGACGCCGGGCAGGCGCCGCTGTTCCAGTCGCACATGTGGGACGGCTCGGCGATCGACCTGGAGGAGAACCTCTCGATCGCCGCCGAGCTGATCGAGAAGTGCGCGGCAGCCAAGATCGTCCTCGAGGTGGAGATCGTCGTCGTCGGCGGCGTGGATGACGGCGTGGCCCATGAGATCAACGAGAAGCTGTACACCGCCGACGGTGACTTCGTCAGCACCGCGCAGACGCTGGGGCGCGGCGAGAAGGGCGTCTACCTGCTGGCGGCCACCTTCGGCAACGTGCACGGGGTCTACAAGCCGG
>JAOPWO010000090.1 GCA_025965635.1 Modestobacter sp.
GCCCGGGGGCAGCGCCGCGGCCGGCTCCGGGGCAGCCGGCGTCGGGGTCGTCGGGGTCGTCGTCACGAAGCGGCTCCCACGGGCTCGAGGCGGAGGGAGCGACCCAGCCTGGCCTGCTCCTCGGGCGGGAGGAGGGCGACGTAGTCGTCCCGGAAGTACTTCAGCGAACTGGCGATGCAGCTGGTCGCTCCGTCGCCGAGGGCGCAGAAGGACCGGCCGAGGATGTTGTCGCAGGTGTCGGTGAGCAGGTCCAGGTCGGCGGCGCGGCCCTGGCCGTGCACCAGCCGCTCCAGGATCTGGACCAGCCAGTAGGTGCCCTCCCGGCACGGGGTGCACTTGCCGCAGCTCTCGTGGGCGTAGAACTCGGTGAACCGCAGCGTCGCCTCGACGATGGAGTCGGTCTCGTCGAAGACCATCAGCGCGGTGGTGCCGAGCATCGACCCGGCCGCCGCGACGGAGTCGAAGTCGAGCGGGACGTCGAGGTGTTCCGCGGTGAAGTAGGGCGTCGAGGAGCCACCCGGCGTCCAGAACTTCAGCTCGTGCCCCGGGCGGACGCCGCCGGCGAGCTCGAGCAGCTCGCGCATCGTCGTCCCCATCGGCGCCTCGTACTGCCCCGGCCGGACCACGCGGCCCGACAGCGAGTAGATCTTCGGGCCGGGCGACTTCTCCGGGCCGAAGGCCTTGAACCACGCCGCTCCGCCGCGCACCACGTACGGGACGCTGGCCAGGGTCTCGACGTTGTTGATCACCGTCGGGGAGCCGTAGAGACCGGCCACGGCCGGGAACGGCGGCTTGAGCCGGGGCTGTCCGCGGTAGCCCTCCAGCGAGTCCAGCAGGGCCGTCTCCTCGCCGCAGATGTAGGCACCCGCGCCGGCATGCACCACCAGCTCCAGGTCGTAGCCGGAACCGAGGACGTCGCGGCCCAGGTAGCCGGCGGCGTAGGCCTCCTGCACCGCAGCCATCAACCGGCGGTGGGCGTGCACCGCCTCGCCCCGGACGTAGATGACCGCGAAGTGCGACCGGATCGCGTAGGCGGTGATGATCACGCCCTCCACGAGGGAGTGCGGGTCGGCCATCATCAGCGGGAGGTCCTTGCAGGTGCCCGGCTCGCCCTCGTCGGCGTTGACCACCAGGTACTTGGGCGCCGCTGCCGGACCGGTGGGCGTCTCCCCCGGCTTGGGCTGCGGGATGAAGCTCCACTTCAGGCCGGTCGGGAACCCGGCGCCGCCGCGTCCGCGCAGGCCGGACTCCTTGACCAGGCCGACCAGCTCGTCGGGGGTCATGGTCAGTGCGCTGCGCAGCGCGCGGTAGCCGTCGAGCCGCTCGTAGGTGTCCAGTGTCCAGGAGCGCGGGGCGTCGAAGCGGGCGGTCAGCACGGGGGTGAGCGGCACGGCGGTCAGACCTCTCGCTCGACGGAGGTGCCCTGGCCGGAGGCGCCGGGGCTCTTGTTCGGAGGTGTCTCGGTGCCCTCGGAGCCGCGCTCGGCCGGCTGCCGGCCGGCGGGCTCGGGGGCGTCGGTGTGCACCTGGGCCGCACCGGCCTTCTCCGCGGGGGTGTCGGCGGCGGCCAGCGAGGCGTTGCCTGCCCGGTCGGCCGGGGTCTGCCCGGCCACGTCCCGGGGCCCGCTGCGGGTCTGCGAAGGGTGGGGAGAACGGGGTGTCTCCTCGATCGGCGGCGCGGACTCCCCGCGTTCGGCGGCCAGCCGGACGCCGACCAGCGTCGGCTCGCCGACTCCCGGGCCGTCGACGGCCGCGCGCTCGGCGGCCGCGTCGGCGTGCTGGGAGAAGCCGGCGAGCTGCCGGGAGATGCCGCGGAAGTCGGTCAGCGGGGCACCGCGGGTGGGCGCCGGCTTCTCCCCGCGCCGCAGGGCGTCGACCAGCCGGCGGGCGGACTCGACGTCCTGCTGGTCGTAGAACTCGTAGTCGACGGTGACCACGGGGGCGTAGTCGCAGGCGGCGAGGCACTCGGCGTGCTCGAGGGTGACCGAACCGTCGGCGGCGGTCTGGTCGTGCCCCACGCCGAGGTCGGCGCTGAGGGCGTCGTAGATCCGCTGCCCGCCCAGGACGGCGCACAGCGTGTTCGTGCAGACGCTGACCAGGTGCCGGCCGCTGGGGTGCCGCTTGTACATCGTGTAGAAGGTCGAGACCGCGCCGACCTCGGCCCTGGTGAGGCCGAGGATGCGGGCGCAGAAGCCGACGCCTTCCGGTGACACGTAGCCCTGCACCGACTGGACCAGGTGCAGCATCGGCAGCAGTGCCGAGCGGGGCTGCGGGTACCGGGCGATGATCTCCCGTGCCTCCGCCTCGGTCTGCTCGGTCAGCGGGGGCAGCGTGGCCAGCACCTCGGGGCTCGCCTCGACCGGGCTGGAGTCCAGCCCGGTCACCGCCGTTCCCTCGTGGGAACCAGGAAGAGCGCTCATCGGTCCACACTCCGTCCCCGGGTCGTCTCCGCGGCCGCTCCGCTCCTCGCTCGCCGCCGGTCGCTGCGGTGCTCACTCACCGGTCGACCCCTCCCATGACGGGGTCGATCGAGGCGATCGCGGCGATGACGTCGGCGATCATGCCGCCCTCGCTCATCGCCGCGGTGGCCTGCAGGTTGGTGAAGCTGGGGTCGCGCACGTGGACGCGGAACGGTCGGGTGCCGCCGTCGCTGACCACGTGGAAGCCCAGCTCGCCGCGCGGGGACTCGATCGCCGAGTAGACCTGTCCGGCCGGCACCCGGAAGCCCTCGGTGACCAGCTTGAAGTGGTGGATCAGGGCCTCCATGGACTGGCCCATGATGTGCCGCACGTGATCGAGGGATTTGCCCATGCCGTCGGCACCCAGGGAGAGCTGGGCGGGCCAGGCGATCTTCTTGTCCTCGACCATGACCGGACCGGGCCGGAGCTTGTCCAGCGCCTGCTCGACGAGCTTCAGGGACTCCCCGATCTCGGCGACCCGGACCAGGTAGCGCCCCCAGGCATCGGCGGTGTCGGCCGTCGGGACCTCGAAGTCGTAGGTCTCGTAGCCGCAGTACGGCTCGACCTTGCGCAGGTCCCACGGCAGACCGGCTGAGCGGAGGATCGGTCCGGTGACCCCGAGCGCCAGGCACCCGGTGACGTCGAGGTAGCCGATGTCCTTGAGCCGGCGCTGCCAGATGGGCTGGCCGGTGAGCAACCGGTGCATCGCGGTGATCCGCTCGGGCATGACGCCGAGGAACTCCCGGATCCGGCCCTCCACGCCCTCGGGCAGATCCTGCGCCAGCCCGCCGGGCCGGACGTAGGCGTGGTTCATCCGCAGCCCGGTGATCTCCTCCAGCAGGTCCAGGACCAGCTCCCGCTCACGGAAACCGTTGGTCATGCCGGTGAGCGCGCCCATCTCCATGCCGAAGGTGGCCAGGCCGACCAGGTGCGAGGCGATCCGGTTGAGCTCCATCACCAGCACCC
>JAOPWO010000105.1 GCA_025965635.1 Modestobacter sp.
CTCCAGGGCCGCTGCCAGCCGGCCGAAGCCGGCGACCGGGTGGCCGCGGCGCGGGTCGGCGACCACCAGGTCGGCGGCGGCACCGAGGAGGAGCCCGGTCGCGGTCGCGGCCGATGGGCGCAGGCGCACCGTGGACGCTCGTGCTGCGTGCACGAGGGTGGACAGGGCACGAGCACGGCCGTCGGGCATCTCGGTCACTGTAGGGAGCGGCGTCCTCCCTAGGATCGACGGTCATGCGCCTCCCCGGCCGTTACGACGGCGTCGCGAAGCCGATCGTCACGTACGGGTCGGATCCCGTCCTGCACCGTCCGTGCGCCGCGGTCACCGTCTTCGACCGGGGGCTGCGGCACCTGGTGCTCGACATGTTCGCCAGCATGGCCGCCGCCGACGGCGTGGGGCTGGCGGCCAACCAGATCGGCATCGACGCGCGGGTGTTCGTCATCGACTGCCCGGACGCAGACGGCCAGGACGTCGTCGGCTACGTGGTGAACCCCGTCCACACGCTCCTCGACCCGCGGGAGGGGGAGCCCCCGGTGGAGGTCACCGAGGAGGGCTGCCTGTCGGTGCCGGGGCCGTACGCGGACCTGGAGCGCGTGTTCCGCGCCCGGGTGGACGGCGTCGACGTGCACGGCGACCCGGTGACGATCGAGGCCACCGGGATGGCCGCCCGCTGCCTGCAGCACGAGGTCGACCACCTCGAGGGGGTCGTCTACGTGGACCGGCTGGACGAGGCGCTGCGGGAGCGGCTGCTGGCCGAGGCCGCGGGGCCCGAGGGGGAGCTGCCCGCGTGACGACGCCCGGGAGAGCATGGCAGCGAGCGCCAGCGAGTGAGGAGTGGATCGAGGTCGGAGTCGCGCCCATGGACACCGCGTGACCGTTCCGGAGAACTGGTCCGTGACCGTCGTCGGCATCGGCGCGGACGGCTGGGACGGGCTGTCCCCGCGGGCCCGGCGCACGATCGCCGGGGCCGAGGTGCTGCGCGGCAGCGCCCGTCAGCTGGCGCTCGTCCCGGCCGAGGTGACCGCGGAGCGGGTGCCCTGGCCCGCACCCCTGGTGCCGGCGCTGCGCACCCTGCCCGCCGACCACTCCGGCCGGCGGGTGGTGGTGCTGGCCAGCGGTGACCCGATGCTCGCCGGGATCGGCGGCTCCCTGGTGCGGTTGTTCGGGGCGTCCGCCGTCGAGGTGGTGCCGCACCCGTCGTCGGTGACGCTGGCCTGCGCCCGGCTGGGCTGGGCGCTCGAGGAGACCACCGTGGTCGCCGACGTCGGCCGGCCCGTGGAACTGCTCATCCCGCACATCACGCCCGGCCGGCGGCTGCTGGTGCTCGGTTCGGACACCGGCACCCCGGCGCAGGTGGCGGCGCTGCTGCGCGCCGTCGGCCACGGGGCGAGCCGGCTGGTCGCGCTGGCCCAGCTCGGCGGCACCCGGGAGCGGCGGTTCACCGGCACCGCCGCTGACTGGCCGCACCCGGAGACCGACGCGCTCGTCGTCACCGCGGTCGAGGTGGTCGCCGACCCGGGGACCGTGCCGCTGCCGACGGTCCCCGGGCTGCCCGACGACGCGTACGCGCACGACGGGCAGCTGACCAAGCGCGACGTCCGGGCGGTGACGCTGTCCCGGCTGGTGCCGCTGCCGGGGCAGCTGCTCTGGGACGTCGGCGCGGGGGCGGGCTCGATCGGCATCGAGTGGATGCGGGTGCACCCCTCCTGCCGGGCGGTGGCCGTGGAGTCCGATCCGGTGCGCGCCGGGCGGATCGGGACGAACGCCGCGCGGCTGGGCGTCCCGGACCTCCGGGTGGTGCCGGGCCGCGCACCCGACGTGCTCGCCGGGCTGCCCCGACCCGACGCCGTGTTCGTCGGCGGCGGGGCGACCACGCCGCTGCTGCTCGACGTCTGCTGGGAGGCCCTCCCCCCCGGTGGGCGGCTGGTGGTCAACGCGGTGACCGTGCAGAGCGAGGCCGTGCTGGCCGAGTGGCACGCGCGCTGCGGCGGCTCGCTGACCCGGCTGTCGGTCGCCACCGCCGAACCGGTGGGCGGCTTCACCGGCTGGAAGCCGGCCATGCCCGTCACGATCTGGAGCACCACGCGATGACCGTGCACCTCGCCCCGTGCTCTTTCGGCCTGGAGCCCGCGTGCCCCCGCGGGCTGGAGCCCGCGGGCGGGCTCCCGGTACCGGAAGCCCCCTCCGGCGGGACGACGATGTCGTCATGACCGTGCACTTCATCGGGGCGGGACCCGGGGCGGCGGACCTGATCACCGTCCGGGCCGCGCGGCTGATCGCCGCTGCGCCGGTGTGCCTCTACGCCGGCGCGCTGGTCCCGCGCGAGCTGCTGGCCACCGCCCCGGCCGGCGCCCGGCTCGTCGACACCGCCGACCTCGACCTGGACCAGATCACCTCCGAGCTGGTGGCCGCGCACGGCGCGGGGCTGGACGTCGCCCGGCTGCACTCCGGTGACCCCTCGATCTACAGCGCGATGGCCGAGCAGATGCGCCGGCTGGACGCAGCCGGGGTGCCGTACGACGTCGTCCCCGGCGTGCCCGCGTTCGCGGCCGCCGCGGCGAGCCTGAAGCGGGAGCTGACCGTGCCCGGGGTCGCGCAGACCGTCGTCCTCACCCGCACGTCGGCCCGGTCGACGCCGATGCCGCCGGGGGAGTCGCTGGCCGCCTACGCCGCCACCGGCGCCACGCTGGTGCTGCACCTGGCCGTGCAGCGGATGACCGAGCTGGCCTCCGAGCTGGCCGCGCACTACGGCGAGGACTGCCCGGTGGCGGTGGTCGCCCGGGCCAGCCGGGATGACGAGCAGGTGCTGCGCGGCACCCTGGCCGACATCGCCGGGCAGGTCACCGACGCCGGGATCCGGCGGACCGCGGTGGTCGTCGTCGGCCGCGCGCTCACCGCGGGCCAGTTCCCCGACAGCCACCTCTACTCGAGCTCGCGGCAGCGGTGAGGCGGAGTGCTGCGGGGCGGGTCCCCTGCGCGCTCACACTCCGCTCACGCGTGGCCGACGATCGTGCCGGCGCGGTCGATGACCACGACGTCGACCTGCACCGGTGCACCGAGCAGCACACCCTCCGCCGTCCGCCGGGCACCGGCCGCGACCAGGTCGCCCAGCGGCAGCCCGGCGGCGGCGCACTGCTGCAGCGCGTCGAGGGCGGTGTTGGCGCCCAGCACGCCGGCGACGAGCCCGGCC
>JAOPWO010000143.1 GCA_025965635.1 Modestobacter sp.
GCAAGCCTGGAACGCCGCCCGCCGCGACTGGCTAGACCGTGTCTGCTGTCTGACGTTCACGGGCGCGGCCGACCCAGCCGCCGTCGTCGTCGCGTTGGAGGAGGCGAGGGCTCCGCTGCGCGCCGAGGCTGCGGCGCTGGCCGCGCTGCGCTACGCGCCGTCCACAACGCCGCTCCCGCCGCTCAAGGACTGGGAGAGCACGCTGACCCCGACCACTGACCTCGACTTCGATGTCGTCTGCGAGTGGGTGGATCACCGCCTGCTCGCTATCCACCCCGCCACCGACCTGGCTGCGATCTCATGGAACCATTCCGCCAACGACGCGATCACTGCCGCCAACGGCGACCCGCAAGCCCTCCCTGCCCCGGCTGACCAGGGCTTCTACCCGCGACTTGTCAGCCTGTACTCCCAGCACGGCACCAGCCTGGGTACCGCCGCGGAGCGGCTGGATGCGGGCCTCGCCGAACGCCTCACTCCGGCTCGGCTAACCGCCGATCGCCAGGAAGCGCTGTTGGACCTGGTTGCGGCCTTGATCGCGGCCGAGGCAGTCCGCTACTTCGACTTTCAGATCAGCGTCCACAATCTGCCGCCGGTCCCCGACAACCACCGGGCGCGACTCCTCGACGCCGCCGCGCGGTTGGGCGCTGTCCGGACGCTGGGGGAGGGGTACAGCGTGGCCTGGCGTGCTGCAAGCGCCGCCGCCACCGCCGCGCAGCGCCAGCCCTACGCGCCCAAGGTCAACATGACCACCCACGGTGTGAACCAGTTCGAGTCCCTCGCCCAGCGAGCGACCGATCCGACTACCAGCGTGCCGTCCTACCGGGAGGACAACCGGGTCCCACTGTCACCGCTGACCAGGACGGTCTTCCACACCATCCTCGGCGTTGAACCGATGATCACCAGCCGTCCGGAGATCAGTCGTCTGCTGCCCGAACCCGCGCCTGTCGTCCAGACCCAGCCTCAGCCCGCCACCAAGGCCGAATCTGAGCCGGTGGAGTTCAAGACCGAGACCCCGGAGGAGCAGCCCGCATTCGAGGAGCCGGTCGTCAGCCCGCTGATGCTGCAACTGCTCGCCAACCCGCCGCAGCCCTACGATCCGGCCGCGGTCCGGAAGGCGCTGGAGTTGGTCGCGAACGGCGACATCGACCCAGACTCGACGCTCCGCCGAGTCGCCCAGACTGTCATCGAGGTCTTCGACGCGGTCGCCGCCTGCACGACCGAGCCGTACGCCCCGGTCGTGGCCGCCGCCGCGGCGATCAACCTGGTCTCCAATGAACCCGCCACGACCGGCGACGACACGTCGCCGATCTATCGCGGCGAAATCCTCGCCCAAGCGGTCGACGTCGCCACCAACCCTGAGGGTGTCTGACCTGACTGTGAGGCTGGCCGGGTCGGTCCTTCGCGCCCGCGCTTGGTCACCGATGACCAAACAAGGTGAGTTTCTCTTCCTTGCCGATGTGGCGCTGGAAGATGGTCTCGCCGTTCGTAATCCGCCGGAGGGTGTGAGCCTGTGTCAGGTTCAGTCCTACGGTCATCGTCTGTAGACGGCCGACGGTCCGGGCCATCGCGTTGCCCTGCGAGTCGATCCAGGCGATGTTCGCGCGGCCCTTGACGTGGTGAAGGCGGAGTCCGGTGCCGTCGAGTGCGGCCGGGATCGCGGCCAGGACTGCGTCGATGTGGTCGCGGGACCAGCCGAGAACTCGTGCGGCGTGGGCGACCGAGACGAGATTGGTCGTCGAGACGAGGATCGGGATAAGGGTCTCGACGTCGCCGCTGGTTGTGGCCGTGGCCGGTTCCTGTGCGGTTGCGGGCTGTGGCGAAGCCAGAAGTTCGGCGAGTGAGACCCCCAGTTCCGTGGCGAGCCGGTGAACCTGGGCCAACGTGGTGCGGCCGTCGAACTGGCCGGACCGGCGAGCCTGCTGGAACTGGAACTGGGGGATCTGCGTCCGTTCGATGAGGCTGCGCTCGTGAAGCGCGAGGTCGTCGACCGGCTCAGCCGTGGCGGTCGCGACGGACGACCGGCCACCGCCCTCATCGTTACGCACGGGGGCAAGCGGTCGGAGAAACCCCTGGCTGTGATCGTCTCGGACGACCTACCCCGGCTCAATCAGGCTCTCCTGATCACCTGACAGCGCTCGCCAGCGTGGGTCACCGCTTGGACGGGGTCGTTGTGCGGGCACTGCCAAGGGCGTGCCACGTAGTCGCGCCGTGACGTAGTGCACAGTTCTGTCAGACCCTCCGCTTACTGTCCGTGTCGTGACACACGGAAGCGAGTCAGAACCACTCCAGTCGATGGAGGTAGCGGCGGGCCTGCCGCCGAAGCCCGGAGGTCAGCGTGGGGGAACGGCGGAACTAACGCCTGGTCCAACTAGCCCCCGCATCTTCGTCGCGCAAAACACCGAGGACGCGAAGCGCAAGGTCGCTGCCCAGGCCCGGTTGTACTCCGACGCGAAGGTTTTGCTGAACGCGCGGCTTGCGCTCATCGCCGCCCTCGCGCTGGCAAGTGCTGTTTCGGCGCTGCTCGTTAGCGACGGCGCGCGGACAGTCGTAGGCGCGGGTGGCGGTGTTCTGCTGCTCATTTTCTCGTTCGTCGGAGCGAACATCGAGAAGCGGCGCCGCTCACTGGCGGTTGCCGTTCAGGAGGAGTTCGACACCGGCATCTTCCGTCTCCCGTGGAACAGCATCGAACTGAACCGGCCGTCCCCCGTGATCATCACGAAGGCCGCTGCCCGCTACGGGGGCGGTAGAGAGAAGGACTGGTACAGCGACACCGAGGGCACGCATCGCCCGTTCGACGTGCTCATCTGCCAAAGCAGCAACCTGGGCTGGGGCGCGACAACGCATCGGATCTGGGCATGGATCCTCTCGGCCTTCCTCGCGGTGCTGACCGGACTGGTCGTCCTCGTCGCGGTGAACCTCGACCTCTCGCGCAACGACATCCTCGTTGCCCTCGTGGTCCCCAGCCTTGCCTTCCTGAAGGAAGTCATCGAGCAGATCAGAACGAACTTCGAGACTGCACGGGAGAAAGAGGCGACCGAGGCAAAGATCAGCACCGCCTGGGCCGAAGGGATGAGTCTCAAGCAGATCCCGACCGAGGAAACGCTCCGGCTCATCCAGAACAAGATCCTGTCATTCCGGCAGCGGAACCCCTACGTGCCGGACTGGCTCGACAAGAAACTGCACGCCCGAAATGAAAGCGCCATGCAGGCCACCGCCGCAGATCGAGTCGCGGAAGCCGTTCGTTGCGGCCACGGCGACCCGACTCAAACCCAAGAGCACTAAGACGGGAGAACACGTGACAACAGCAAACGCCTTCCTCAACAGCCTGATCTCGACGTACACGCCTTCCAGCACGTACTTCGATGCGGCACGCGGCCATCGTTCCGCTGTCGAGACGCGCCTGGACAACGCCTTCGGCGTGAAGGAGATGTTCGAGACCGGGTCCCTCAAGCACGGAACGGGAGTCTGGCTGTACTCGGACGCTGACTACATCGTCTGCCTCAAGGGGGAGCGGCCCACCTCGTCGACCGCCCTGAACAAGGTGAAGGCGGAGTTGGCTGACCGCTTCAAGAGCACTGTCGTGAAAATCCGCCGCCCAGCCGTCGTCTGCGACTTCAACGGAGCCAAGGAAACCGTTGAGGTGGTCCCCGCATACGCGGCGGATTCCGGTTACTGGATCCCCGACCCAAAGACCGGCGAGTGGATGAAGACCCACCCCAAGGACCACAACACCTATGTCAACACCGCGAACAAGAAGCACGACGGGGCGGCCAAGAAACTCGCCCGGCTCGCCAAGGTCTGGAAGTACAAGCGGTCCGTCCCCGTCTCTTCCTGCTATCTGGAGATGCGCGCTGCCAAGTACGCCGACGGCCGTTCGAACTGGTGGATGCCCATCGACCTGCACGGCTTCCTCTCGAACCTGCTCGACATCAACCTGGCCTCCATGAACGACCCCACCGGCCTCGGTTCACGCTTCAACGCCTACTCATCCGACACCAACCGGGACGACGCCCTGTCCAAACTGTCCACCGCCGTCGGCCGGGCAGCGAACGCCCGGCAGTACGACAAGGACAACAAGGACGATCTGGCCGTCGCACAGTTGAAACTGCTGTTCAACCAGTAACGGTGATCTGCCTGCCTCAACGGCACGGGTCGGTCCTGCCGACCCGTGCCGGGCGAGCGGCGACTGCTGAGGGCTGCGGGTCACCTCTTAGGGCGCTAGACCGCGAGCCCACTAGGCCACACCGCAGGCATCCAGTAAGGATCATGGGGTGACGGGGAGGCGCAAGGCAGTCAGCATCATCGGCGCCGTCGCTGCCCTCTTGGTCACCTTGTATGGATGTACCGCCTATGAAGACTGGCGCTTTGAGCAGCGCGTGGCGGACGAGAAGGCGCGCAACCCCTACTACGACGTCGACTGTCACGACCTAGATCAGGATGCCGAGGCGCTGAAGTGTCACCTCTCGCGCCACGACGTTCGGCTGGCAGATGGCAGGCTCATCGAAGTGGCGGATGCCGCATGCGCGTCGCTCGATGGCAGTGAGGGCCTGGATCTGAACGAGCGGATGGACGAGTCGATCTACGCGGTCCGACGGGCGAGTGGCGGAAGCCTCTCGTGGGACGACTCCTGGTACGTCGTTGTGGCAGCCACAGACGTCCGCTGCTTCGAGCACTGGGGCTTTGCCATCTAATACCGCCGCCTGGGTCCATCGTTCGCTGGACCGCGTAGGTGCCAGGGCGCCGGGTCGAAGACCGGCGGTCCCATCGGCCTGTCGCCCGGCATGAGATTCGGAGTGACACTCGAATGAGACTCGACAGCTGATGACGGCTGTCACGAATAGTGCACGGCCGCTGGTTGCGATGACGTGACGTGCACCGGGGGGCGAGGTTCAGTTATTGAGCCTCGCCCCTTGGCGTCCCACCTCGGTTCAGGCCACGAGACTTACGGAAGGGCAGCCCTGAGCAGGGACAACCGGCGCCACGTCGTGCCGAGCAGGACCGGCGGCTGGGACGTCAAGAAGCCCGGCGCTGAGCGTTCAAGCGCTCACGCTGACGCTGACGCAAGGACAAGTCATCGTCCAACTCATGACGTCGTCGGCTTACCAGTCCTACAGGTCCGGCAGGCAATACCGCTCTCACGGCGGACTAGCCGCGAAGTCTGCAGCGCGCATCTCGATCCCTAACAGCGGGAGATGGGTGGTGGTCGCCGGCAGCCGATGCCGAGCTGCCGACCTGGCTGGCGACGTCGTTGGTGGCCGTGGCCGGCCTGCCCCGGGCGGAGGTGTCCCAGCTGTCGGTGCGCTACTCGATGCGGGGAGTGCGAGGCGAAGGTCGGCGGTGGGTGGTACCGGCCTTCCTCGTCGACTTCGATGCAGCCCGTGTTCGTCAACGCCCCGCGGGTGGGCTTCTCCTGCTGACCGATGTTGCGGTGGAAGACGGCCTCGCCGACCTGGTACCTGCGGCAACGAGATGCGGCCATCCAACTGGTCGTCCAGGCGCGCGTGCCGAATCGGGAACGGTGGGATCCGGGTGATCCGGACGGTTGTCCGGTCCGTCGCACCGGGTGTTCATGCGGTCGCTGGTGCTGAGGGGAAGTACGAACCCCTTCGTGATGCGGCGAGCCCCTGCGCGGGGGGCGTTGGCGGACGCTCCAGCCCGGGCAGCTATCCGAGCAGGCCGGCGGTGATCTGCACGAGGATGCCGGTGGCGACGAGGAACACCAGGTAGGCGAACCAGCGGCGCAGCCGTGCGGTGTCCAGCCGGGTGGCGACCCGGCCGGCGGCCAGCGCGGTGACGACCGCGGCCGCGGTGAACGCGATGGTGACCGGCACGTCCAGGGGGGCGTCGCCGGCGTGCGCGGCGAATCCGGCGGCGGAGTTGACCGCGACGATGAGCAGGGACGTGCCGATCGCGACCTCCATCGAGAGGCCCAGCACGACGACCAGCACCGGGATGATCAGGAAGCCGCCGCCGACGCCCAGCAGGCCGGTGAGGAACCCGACGACCAGCCCGCCGGCGAGGGTGCGCGGCAGGCAGCGACGCCAGTTGACCCGGCCGCCCTCGGTGGCGCACGCGGCGCCGGTGCTGGGCCTTTCCGACAGCATCCGGATACCGGCGCCGATCATCAGGGCGGCGAACAGCCCGAGGACGATCTCGGCCGGCAGCAACCGGTTGACCGCGGCGCCGGCGAACGCAGTCGCGATCCCGGCGGCGCCGAACAGCGCCGCGATCCGCCAGGCGATCTGCCCCCTGCCCAACCGCGGCAGCAGCGCCACCACCGCGGTGATGCCGACGACGAGCAGCGACGTCGCGACCGCCTGCGGCAGGTCCTGCCCGGCTGCGTAGACCAGCGCGGGGACGGCGAGGATCGATCCGCCCCCGCCGAGCAGGCCGACCAGCGCGCCGATGACCAGGCCGAGGACGATCGCGACGGTCATGCCGCAGTGCCGCGGGCCGTTCTGAGCGCCTGCACCGCGTCGCGCAGGGTCACCGCCCGGCCGCCGCGGTTGTACGGCAGGCGGGACAGCGCCGAGCCCATCGCGCAGGTGTCGGTGACCGCGGCGGTGGCCAGCCCCGCGCCGATACCGCCGGCCAGGAAGCGGGCCCTCGGGAAGCGCAGGCTGGCCATGATGCTGGTCGCGACCAGGCCGCCGGCGACCAGGCGGACCTGGCGCTCCAGCGCCCAGCGGGCCCGGCCGCGGCGGACGTCGGCCCCGGTGGCGGTGTGCGCGGTGACGCCGCCGTCGAGCACGGACAGCTGGTCCGCTCCGGCCGCGGCCAGGGACGTGTGGGCGGTCCGTGCCCGGGTGCCGGCCTGGCAGACCAGCACGACGGGGCCGTCGAGTTCAGCGGCCAGCTGTGTGGCGTGCTCGGTCACCAGTGGCAGCGGGACGTTGACGGAGCCGGGGATGTGCGCGGCCTCGTACTCCGCCGGGGTGCGTACGTCGATGACGATGGGTGCGGTGTCGCCTGTGGACCGGGCGGTCAGCTCGGCCGGGGTGATCAGTGCGGTGGTGTGGGAGTTCACGGGGAACGTCGTCCTCTGGATCGGTCGTGAGGGTGTTGCGGGCAGGGGCAGGTCGGCGACCACCGGGGACGGAAACCTCCCGGTGGCCGCCGGGTCTGGGGGTGCGGCCGGTCAGACGGTGGCGGGCTGGACGTGCAGGCCGGCCGCAGCCGCGCCGGTGTCGGGGTCGCCGTAGCCCCCGTCGACGAGCACCGGGCGGCGGCCGGCGCGCGCGAGCATCGAGGCGGCGATGGAGGCGCGGTAGCCCGAGCCGCAGTACGCCCACACGTCGCCGGCGGGGAGCTCGTCGAGGCGGCCGGGCAGGTCGTGGATCGGGATGTGCCGGGAGCCGCGGACCCCGCCGCCGGCGCGCTCGTCGTCACGGCGGGCGTCGAGCACCACCAGGTCCGGGTCGGCAGCCATCGCCGCGGCCAGGCCGGCGAAGTCGCTGACCGGGTGGGTGTCCAGCTCCCGGCCGGCGGCCAGCTCCTCGACGCTGCCGATCGCGGCGCCGGCGAGCCGGTCGATACCGATGCGGACCAGCTCCCGGCGGGCGTCGGCCACCTGCTGCTCGGTCTCCCCGATCAGGGTCAGCGGTGCGCCCCAGGGGACGAGCCAGCCGACGTAGGTGACGAAGTTGGTGATGGCCAGCTCGAAGTTCAGCGCACCGGGCAGGTGTCCGGCGGCGAACGCGGTGCGGCTGCGCAGGTCGATGACCCACTCGCCGGCGGCCAGCCGGCCGGCCAGCTCCTCGGGGTGGACCAGCTCCGGCATGGACAGGTCGACCGGCGCCGGGCCGGCGGCATTGCCCGGACCCATGTGGGCGTACCAGGCCGGGATGGCGGTGAGGCCGGCGATCAGCTGGTCGACGAAGGTCTGCTCGTCCTGGGTCAGCGCCGGGTTCACCTGCACCTGCTCGCCGACGGTGGAGGAGTCCCCGCTGGTCGGGGTGGCCGAGCAGAAGCTGCCGAACCCGTGGGTGGGGAAGACCGGGGTGCCGGCGGGCAGCTCGTCGGCCAGCCGTCGCACCGAGTGGTACTGGGCGTGGGTCAGCTCGTCGGTGTGCTCGGGACCGACCAGGTCGGTGCGGCCGGTGGCGCCGTAGAGCATGGAGCCGCCGGTGAACACCGCCTGCACCGCGCCGTCGGTGCCGGTGAGCACGTAGCTGACGTGGTGATGGGTGTGACCGGGGGTGTGCATCACCCGGAAGCGCATCGGGCCCGCCTCGAGCACGTCGCCGTCGGTGGCCGGCACCCGCTGGAAGGCGACGGTGTCCCCGGCGGGGACGGCGTACTCGGCGCCGACGGTGCGGGCCAGCTCCAACCCGCCGCTCCAGTAGTCGTTGTGGAGATGGGTCTCGGCCACGAGCGCGATGCGGACGGTCCGCTTCTCGGCCAGTGCCAGCACCCGGTCGATGTCACGCTGCGGGTCGATGACCACGCCGACGCCGTCGGAGCTGATCAGGTAGCTGCGGTCGCCGAGACCCGTGGTCTCGATGATGTCGATCTGCACAGAAGGCTCCTCAATACGGTACGGGGCAGGGGTATCGGCGCTCTAAAGGAAAAGGCGGGTCATAGGGTGGGACGGTTCTCGGCCGTCCACCGCGTCATGCCGCCGTCGAGGTTGGCCACGTCGAAGCCGTGGGCGGCGAGGAACTGGGCAGCCTGTGCGCTCCGCCCGCCACTGCGGCAGACGGTGATGACCGGACGACCGCGGGTCAGCTCGAAGGTGCGGGCGGGCAGCTGGCTCAACGGGATGTGGGTGCTGCCGGCGATCCGTCCCTCGGCGAGCTCGCTGGCCTCGCGGACGTCGAGCAGGACGGCCTCGGTGCGGTCGGCGGCCTGGGCAGGGGTCAGCTGGGGAATGGGCTGCATCGGGTTCTCCGGGGGCTGGATCGGGGCGGGCGGTCAGGCCAGGGAGAGGAACAGGCGCTCGAGCTCGCGCAGGTCGACCTCGCGAGTGTTGCCGTCCTCGTTGATCGAGCAGTAGCGCATCCCGGTGGAGACGACGGCGAACCCGGCCTTGCTCAGCGCCTTCGATGCCGCAGCCAGCTGGGTGACCACGGCCGAGCAGTCCCGGCCGTCCTCGATCATCTTCACGATGCCGCCGATCTGACCCTCGATGCGCTTCAGGCGCTTGACGACGTCGGCGAGCTCGCCCGGGGGGATGTCCACGTCTCCATCATGTATACCCCCCGGGGTATATGCAACCGGATGGCCGGTGATGGTCGGCACATCCGCCCGGCTCACTGCACAGCCGGTCGACGTCCAGCAGCGGCGCCGCCGGCCCAGGTGTGCCGGTATCCGCGGGTGCGCTCATCTGCGGACGTCGCGGTGCATCAGGCCGGCTGGCGGTCTCCGGTGGTCGATCAGCAGTCGGCGCGTCACGCAGTTCTCGGATCAGTCCCGCGCGCACGAGGGTGGTGGGACGTGCGCCGGTCGTCATCGCTGAGCGCGGGCCGAGGAGTGGGTGCCGCCGTCCTGGGCTCGTCGGTGGGGAGGGCGCGGCGCAGCCATCGCCGAGGCTCGTGTCGTCGTGGACCGCGCGCCTGACCCTGCCCGGCGGCCCGGGTGCGGGTGCAGGCTTGGCCCTCTGCGCGTCGTACTCCGGAGGAGCAGCCATGCCACCCCTGATGGACCTGAACACCGCGACCACGTCCGCACGGCGGATGCGTGCGTCGGACGCCGACCGGCTCGCCGCCGTCCAGCTGCTGCAGGACGCGGTGGCACGCGGCCTGCTCGCGCCGGACGAGGGCAGCGAGCGGATGGCCGATGCCTTCGTCGCCGTCCACCGGGACGACCTCGACCCGCTGACCGAGGACCTCCCGCCGGCCCCGACGGAACGCGCGGCGCTCGGCTGGCGGTCGCTCGGGCTCCTGGCTGTCGAGCAGGTGCGGGCCTCCCTGACCACAGCCGCCACCGGCCGGCTGAGGGCGGCGCGTGTGGTGGTCGTGCTGCTCGTCGCCGCCCTCGTGCTCGTCCTCGTCGGCACCCTGACCGGGATGGCGCTGTCCGACAGCGGTGGCGGCGGGGACGCCGGCGGCTGGCACGAGCAGGCTCACGACCACTGGGACGACGACTGGGACGACTGACCCGCGCGGCCGGGTCCGCATGCTCGACGCCGCCCCGGGCGAGGTCCCGCACGGGGGGCGCGGTGACGGATGCCGGCGACTGGCTACCGGGCGGAAGACCTCAGCCGAGCAGGGCCGCGACCACGAAGAGCACCGGCACGGACAGCACGGTGCTCAGCGTGATCGTCTCCCGGGCCAGGTCCTCCCCGGTCCGGTACGTCACCGCGTACGTGAGCAGGTTCTGCGCGGCGGGCAGCGCGGAGAGCACCACCACACCGAGCAGCTCGGAGCGGTCCATGCCCAGGGCCGAGCCGAGCAGCCAGGCCGTCGTCGGGGCGACGACGAGCTTGAGCACGACGGCGAGCACCACCGGCCACCGCTCGGGACCCCGCCCCGGAACCGCGCTGCCGTGCAGCGACATCCCGTAGGCCAGCAGCACCGCCGGGACCGCCAGCCCGCCGATCAGCTCGATGGGCTCGAGCAGGAGCGCCGGCACCGTCCAGCCCGTACCCGACACGACCAGTCCCGCCACGGACGCGACGAGTACCGGGTTCCGGAACGGCGCGAGGACGCGCGACCACACCGACCCGTCGCCGTCGGCACTGGTGACGTCGAGCACGGTGAGGCCCAGCGGCACGAGCAGGACCAGCTGGAAGAGCAGCACCGGAGCCACCGCGCCGGCGTCCCCGAGCACGTAGACCGCGATCGGGATGCCCAGGTTCGCGGCGTTGACCTGGCTGGCGCCCAGGGCGCCGATGGTGGTCCGGCCCACGCCCCACCGCCGGACGGCGCCGACGACGGCGTACAGCCCCGCCGACAGCAGTGCGGCACCGGAGATGACCGCCAGCGTGGGGGAGAAGACGACGTCGAGGTCGGCCGCGGCCAGCGTCTCGAACAGCAGCGCCGGGGTGGCCACCGAGAACGCGACCCGGGACAGCACCGTCCCGGCGTGCGGTCCGAGCGTCCCGGCCCGGGCCACCACGTACCCGACCGCGATCACGCACCCGATGACGATGAACCCCGCCAGGACCCCGCTCACCGGACGTCGGGGCTGCTCGGCACCCCAACAGGATGACCGGGCGCCGTCCCCGGCCAGCAGCGGGGCGTCGGCACGACCGGGCCGGGGCGACCGGTGCGGACGTGCCGACGCACGACGGCTGCCCACCCGGACGACGCTGCACCGCGTGGAGGCCTGGTCCCCGCCCCGGCCGTCGACGTCCGGCGCCGCATCGGGGCCTGGTCGGCGGTGGAGGAGGTCGACCCGGACAGCGGCGGGGTGCAGATGGAGGTCGAGTGGCTGGGCTGCGCGGCGCCCACCGTCCTCGCCCCCTTGCGACCTGAGCATCGTCGTCGGGGGAGTGCGGTCGGGCGGGTCGGCAACCCGTCCGCGGCGCCGCGGCTGCGACCGCCCAGGCCTGACCCGCTGGGGCGCCTTCTCCAGCAGCACCACGTCGTCCCCCGGCCACCGACCGACCAGGGTGGCCGGGAGCCCACCGCCACCGCCCACCACCACGATGTCGGCGCTCAGATCGGCGGGGCGGTCGTCCGGGACGGGAGCGGCGGACTCCCGCACGGGAGCGGGGGAGGGCCGGACCGTCGGGAGCTCGCTGTCCGGGCGGTGCGGGGGCGGACGCGAGCGCGGCCGGGGCGCGGTCCGGGTCGTCGGCCGGGGCTGACCTTGGCCCGGCGGGGCACCCGGTGTGGATCAGGTCGCTTCCCGGGTAGCCCCGCGGCCATGACCGAGACCGCAGGACACCGTCGCGTCGCCGTCGTCACCGGGTCGGAGTCGGGCATCGGCCGGGCCACCGCCGTGGCCCTGGCGGAGGCGGGCTGCGACGTCGGCGTGACCTGGTACCAGGACGAGGGGAAGGGGGAGGAGACCGCGGAGCTGGTCCGCCGGGCGGGTCGCCGCGCGGAGCTCCGCCACCTGGACCTCACCGCGCTGCCGGGCGCCGCCGACGTCGTCGACGAGCTCGCCGACGCGCTCGGGGGCATCGACGTCCTGGTGAACTGCGCGGGCACCGGGCACGCGTCGATGCTGCTGGAGACCGGCTACGAGACCTGGCGCAGCGTGATGGCCACCGATCTCGACGGCGCGTTCCTCTGCCTGCAGCGGGCCGCCCGGCGGATGGTCTCCGCCGGCCGTGGCGGCCGGATCGTCAACGTCACCAGCGTGCACGAGCACCAGCCGCGGGTGGGCACCGCGGCCTACTGCGCGGCCAAGGGCGGCCTCGGCCTGCTCACGAAGGTCGCCGCCCTCGAGCTCGGCGAGCACGGCATCACGGTCAACGCGGTCGCCCCCGGGGAGATCGCCACCGCCATGACCGGGCAGGAGGACGAGGACCCCACCGCACGCGGGCACGAGCGCCCCGGCGTCCCGCTCGGCCGACCCGGCGACGCCCGGGAAGTCGCCGCGGTGATCGCCTTCCTCGCCTCCCCCGCGGCGAGCTACGTCACCGGGGCGTCCTGGCCGGTGGACGGCGGGATGCTGCAGATGGGCCCGCAGGCCGGCTCGCACCTGACCTCCGCCGAGTGGCGCCGCCCCTGAAGCACGGCGTGTCGGGCCGCGGGTGGGGGGACGCACTCCACCCACGTCAGCCCGACGACGTGCCCGGAGGCCATCGTGACGTCCTCCCAGTCCCGTCCCGCCGACGACCCGGCCGACCACGTCCGCAGCGGCGCGGACGTCGCCGGGGCGGGCAGCCGCTGCCGGGCAGCCCGCCCTACGACCCGAGCTGACCCCGGCCCCGCTCGGGGTCCTTCGACCACAGCGCCACCCGGACCGTCGGCCGGGGGCGCCGGCGGGCCGCTCCCCGCCCGACCAGCGCCGTCATGGCATCCGCGGTGGTGAGGAAGCGCTGCAGCGCGACCGCCGTGGCGTTCGCCCGCTGCGCCGGCACCGTCACCCACCACATGCCCGTCACCGGCGTGCCCGCGCACGGCACCCGCACCAGCGCGCCGCTCTGCAGGTCGGCCCGGACGACGTGTGCCAGCGCCAGCAGCACCCCGTGCCCGGCGCGCACGGCGGCGAGTCCGTCGGTCTCGCTCTCCATCCGTTCGGGCTCCGGCAGCCCCGGCGTCGCGGTGGCCCAGCGGTGCTCCTCGCTGCCCGGCTCCCAGCCGGCCGGGCCGGTGAACCAGCG
>JAOPWO010000200.1 GCA_025965635.1 Modestobacter sp.
TGACGCCGACGGCAGCATGCGTCGACGAACCCGCCGGCCCGATGGGGGCCGCGCTCTGGGGTTGAAATGGCACCACGCCAAACCAATGGCCACCATCGCGGCACCAGAAACGACTCAGGCCGCCCTCCCAATGGGAGAGCGGCCTGACTCGTCTCTGGTTGCAGTTAGGCCGCCCTCACCCGGCAGGAGCAGGGCGCCCATCCGGTCGGCCGCCTCCCGCGCCAGGGCCGGCATCACGTGGCTGTAGATGTCCATCGTCGTGCGCATCTGGCTGTGGCCGGGCAGCTCCCTGACCACCCGCGGGTGGACGTTCTCGCTCAGCAGGAGCGTCGCGGCGGTGTGCCGTCCGTCGTGCAGCCGCACGTGCCGGACACCGGCCGCTTGGAGCAGCCGTCGTGAGCGGCGACGAGGCCCACGGCGTCCTCCATCGCCATCTTCGTCCCAGAGCCCACCGAGAAGTGCACGGTGTGGGCCGCGTCGCCGAGCAACGCGATCGCCGTGCTGCCGACCTGGTGGCGCCGGTGCCAGGCCCGGCGGGTCCGGAAGTTGCCCCACCGAAGGTTGTTGACCAGCAACGGGTGTCCGTCGAGGCGCTCGAGGTACGCCTTGCGCTGCTCGTCACTGGCACCTGGCGGCTGGGTGACGTCGAACTCGTCGAGTCCGGCGGCACCCCAAGATGCCTTGTCGGTCTCCACGACAGGGTCGAGGATCCGTTGCTGATCGGTAGCCGTGGACGGCGAAGACCCCGTGCGGCCCGCGCTCGTGCACGAATGTGTGCCCTTCGAAGGGGTGCATGGTGCCGAACCAGATGAACTTCGCGGTCGCCGTCACGAACGATGGCCGGACGACGTCGGCGAAGCGTTCCCGCAGCCGGGAGTGGGCCCCGTCTGCGGCGACGACGGGGTCGTAGCCCTTGACGACGTCGTCCGGTTGGACCTCGGTCGAGAAGCGCACGTCGTCCCCCGTGTCGAGAGCGGCCTGCTGCATGAGGGCGAGCAGCGTCGTCCGCGCCACGGCCGCGATCCGTGTGCCACCGCAGCGCAGCCGATCCCCTGCAGGCGTGCCTCAATCGGATTCCGGTGCACGCAGTGCTCGGTGAGGGCCATGCGCAGCGTGTTGTCCGGCTGGTTCCGCCCGAACACGGTGACCTTCCGGGACGGGTCCGACTTCTTGGCCGGCGCGGCGGCGGACAGACCACCGGGCCCCGCGCCGAGCACAGCGATCCGCATCGGCTCTCTCATGCGCCATCTGTGTGACGATCGACCGGGGTATGCTATTCGAAAGACCCCGCCGCATCCCCTGACGGTCCTTCTGGCTGAACACGTGCCGGCCTCTGCTGCGGTCGCGCCTACCACGGCGGGTCACCCGGTGGACACGAGCGGCTGAAAATCGGAGGCTGATCACCGTGAAGCCACGGACCATCGTCTTCGATCTCTTCGGCGACCATCTCCGCTACGTCGGCGGAGAGGCGCGCCTGCAGCCCCTGTGCGATCTGCTGGAGGTCTTCGGCGTCGGGGAGAGCACCTCCCGAGTGGTGCTCTCGCGTTTGCGCAAGGAGGGCTGGTTCGACACCCGCCGCGACGGCCGTCTCACCGTCTATTCCCTGACGCCGAAGAGCTGGCACCTGCTCGACGAGGGGCGCACGCGCATCTTCGACCGACTGCGGGATCCCTGGGACGGCCAGTGGCGCATGGTGATCTACGGCGTTGCGGAACCCGACCGACCAGAACGTGAACGCCTTCGGCGCACGCTCGCGTGGCTCGGCTTCGGACCGCTGGCAGCGGCGACCTGGGTCAGCCCACACCCTCGGCTGCCGGACGTCGAAGCGGCTCTCGGCGACACCTCGGCCGCCCGCCTCGAGCTGCTCACCTGCCACACCCGCGGGCGGGATGCCGACCGCGACATGGCGACGCGCTGCTGGGACCTGAGGGGTCTGGGACAGGACTATGCCGAATTCGTGGCGTCGCTGGAATCACTGCCCCCGGTCGACGTCCTGGCCACCATCCCGGGACGGGAGGCGCTCCGCATGCGCGTCGAACTGGTGTCGACCTACCGCGCGTTCCCCTTCCGGGACCCGGACCTGCCCGAGGAACTGCTACCCGAAGGGTGGCCGGGACGCCGGGCTCACGAGCTGTTCGTCCGCGCCCACGACGCCCTGGCTGCGCCTGCGGACAACTACGTCCGCTCGGTCCTGGAGCGACACGCGGACTGACGCCGGCGCGTGACCGGACTCGACGTGACGACCACGAGGCGAGGCCTGCCCCAGGCGACGGGCCGGCCGGACCTGGCCATCGACGGCCGGCTCCTCGCGAGGGGCGCCGCCTCCTCGTGCAGCGGGCAAGAAGGTTGAGCACGCGCGGCACCTCTACGAAAGGCACCACGTCGATGTCCAGGCCTACGCCCGGGCCAGTCCTGGACCGAGGTTCGGCCGGCGCGCACCGACCTCGGCCCGGACGGCGGAGAACTCCGCAGGGGCAAGGGCGCGCTGCTGGAGCTGTCGCTCGTGACCCCGCGGAGCGCGAGACGATCCGACTCATCGCCGACAACCGCGACAATTCCCTGTGGTGCCCGTCGGGAGAGCCGGCTCTCCGCGGTTCCTGTGAACGGTCTCGCCGAGAGGGGGGGCACGCTGCCGTCCGGGCGGCGCTGGCGAGCACGATACGAGCGCGGTAGCCGGCCGGGTTGCGGTAGCCGCGGCCGGTGCGCTTGATCTGCTTGATGCTCGTGTCCGCGGCCTGGGTGCGGGCGTTGGTGCCGCCGGTGACGATGAGGACTTCGATGGCATCCACCAGGCGGTGACGGTGGCCCGCGAGCGGTTGGTCTCGGGCATGTGAGCGGTGAGCACGAGCAGATCCAGCAGCATCGTCTGCTCGTGGGCTCGGGCCAGGAGTCGCTGGTCAGCAGCGTGCGGAGCTGTTCCTTGACGCCCCAGGCGGTACCGATCCCGTCGGTGGGGTCGTCGGTTCGAGGGTCGACCTGAGCCGGGCCGGGGCCCGCAGGCCGAGGGTGTTGCCGGCGCGCAGTAGCCGCCGGTTGGTCCAGGCCGGGTCGATCGTGTGGCCTCGGCGGCCCTTCCGTTCCCGGATGACCCGCTGGCGGACGGCGGTGACGATGTGGTCGGCCGGCCAGGTGCCGACGGCGGCGGCGGTCAGCATCGAGGAGTCCAGCCACCGCGACACCCCATGAGCCCCGGGACCTCGCTGGCCGCCCGGTCGGGGACAACGACCCCGGTCACCAACGTCATGACGATCAACATCTAGGCGACACCCGTCCCAGCAGGACCACGGGCCCTCGACGTCTCCGGCCACCTCGATGATCACCGGATCAGGCCCGCCGTTCACCAGCAACCGCAAGGAGCCGGAGAGCCCGGCTCTCCCGTACATCCGGCGGACCCGGTTCAGGCGTTCCCCCAGCACCGCCTTGCCGTGCGGTTCGGTCAGCTCGACGTGCCGAGCAGTGGGCGTTCGCCCCCTCCCGAGGTGCCAACTCCACCATGGACGCCTGGAGCGACCCAGGCGTTCCGGCAACTGGCAACCTGGCCTTGACGGCCGTCGTCAAAGCGTTACAGTCGACTTCCTACCAGCAGCCTCTACCTGAGGGAGCGCGGCGTGCTTTCCAAGGAACTGAACGAGAGACTCACCCGCATCGGTCCCGGGACCCCGGCCGGTGACCTCTACCGGCGCTACTGGATGCCGGTGGCAGCCACCTCGCAGCTCGTTGGACCCAGCCGGATTCGCGTGCGGATCCTCGGGGAGGACCTCGTCCTGTTTCGAGACGGCTCCGGAACTTTGGGGTTGGTGGGCGAGCAGTGTCCGCACCGCGGCTGCTCACTCCTCCCGGGCATCCCCGAGCAGCGCGGCCTTCGGTGCGCATACCATGGCTGGCTCTTCTCGGAGACAGGTGAAGTTCTGGAGCAGCCAGCCGAGCCCGCCGAGAGCGTCTTCCGCAACCGGGTCCGGGCCAAGGCCTACCCCGTCGAGGAACTCGGCGGGTTGGTGTTTGCATACATGGGGCCAGATCCGGCGCCGCTGCTCCCGAGGTTCGACCTTTTCGTCGAGCCGGGTGGATTGCGCCACATCGGTGTCACGCATCTTCCGGTCAACTGGCTCCAGATCATGGAGAACTCGCTCGACCCAGTCCACTTCGAATGGCTCCACGGCCACTATGGCAATCACGTGTTCGCGTCGAAGGGCATGCCGCAGACGACGAACACGACGGCCAAGCACATCAAGATCGCCTTCGACCGTTTCGAGTACGGCATCATCAAGAGGCGCCTCGTCGAAGGTCGCGACGAAACCGCCGACGAGTGGGCCATCGGTCACCCCATCGTGTTTCCCAACATGCTCCGCCTGGGTCTCGGCCCGGGAGTGTCTGCCTTTCAGATCCGTGTGCCGGTCGATGACACCAACACCTTGATCTGGTGGTACACGTTCTTCCACCGACCGGACAAGAATGCGCAACAGGAGTCCGTCCCGGTGTTCGAACTTCCCTACAAGACCGAAGATGGGGAGACGATCACGGACACCATCGACGGGCAGGACATGATGGTCTGGGTGAGCCAGGGGCCTGTCTATGACAGGAGTACCGAGCATCTCGGCACGTCTGACCGAGGCGTCGTCGCATACCGGCGCATGCTGCAGGAGGAGATGGCGCATGTCGCTGAGGGCAAGGACCCTGTCGGCGTGGTGCGGGACCCCTCCATCAACGACAGCATCTCGCTCCCGCACGAACGTCACGTGCACTTCAGCGGTGGCCCTTCCTACCGCGATCACCTGATGCGCACCTCGGGTATGCGTTACAGCCCTCTTCAGGAGACCATCCTCGAGTTCATGCTCGAGGAAGCCGTCGAGCCGGCCGAGGTACCATGATCTCGAATTCCACGAGTCGATCTCGACGGTTCCGCCGCGAGAGGCGCCGGCACCTTCTCATGTCGAAATCGGTCTGAATGGACGTGGCAGGCACCGATGTCCGGCCGTCCGGTGAGATCGCGGATCAAGAGATCACCGAGATCGATGTCGCTCGGGTAGCTCTGACTTGCCGCGTACTCGGCAAGCTCGGTCTCACGCATGAACCGGCCGGACATGTCAGTATGCGGATCGGCGACCGCATCATCATAAAAGGTCGCGGACGAGGAGAATCCGGGCTGGCATACTCGGGTCCCGACGACATGCTCGTGGTCGACCTGAGAGGGCGTCAGGTCATGGGTCGCGCGGATCTGTCCGTACCGCTCGAGGTCCACATCCATACGGCGCTCTACCGGGAATACCCCGACATCAGCAGTGTCGTTCACGTGCATCCCGAGGAAGCCGTTCTGCTCTCGGTCTGCGATCTACCCCTGCTTCCGATATTCGGGGCGTATGACCCCCTCGCGCTCCGGGTGGCCGAAGACGGCATTGCGCTGTACGACCGATCCATTCTCGTGTCCGACGAGGTCATAGGCTCGGAGTTCGCTGCGGCTATGGCCGGGCGCCCGGCGTGTGTCATGCGGGGCCACGGTATAACGACCACCGGCAGCAGCCCTGAAGAGGCCAGTCTGAACGCTGTCAAGTTGGCGGAATTGGCCCAGATGAACTATCGCGCACGCTTGGTCGGAACTCCCCGCCCCCTGCCTCATGACGAGAGGGAACACTTCGCTGGTGGCGACCCGAGTAGATGGCCGGACCACGTCCGATCCGCATGGCGGTACTACTGCGCCAAGGTCGGCGAGGCGGCGAGTAGCGAGGACGTCTGGGCGGTGACGCCGTTGAAGGTCGATCGGCCACCGCCCGATCCCGATGCGCACCCCTCCTGACGGCGGATGCTAACCCTGCGGTCCATTCCTCTCGGCCTCGGTGCACGACCGCCCCTGTCGCGGCCGACGGCTGCCATGGCGGAACCTCGCAAGCCGGTTGAGACAAGATCGCGTTAGTTGTCCTGGATGAGGGCCTCCCTGCTGGGCTGGTCGATCCAGGCGGCGGTCGGCAGCGGTGGCGCCGTTGTGCGCCAGCGGCGTAGGCAATCGGGGTTGGGCTCGTAGGTCACCTGCAGCGTGGCGGCGCGTTGGGCGCGGACTTCGTGAGCGGTGCCGTGGTGCCCGAGGTAGGGGTGTGCAGCCGAGGCTGAAGTGGCGGTGGTCGCGGTGTAGTGGATGCAAGCTGCCTGGCAGGGCGCCCGTGCGTCAGCTAGGGAGGGGAGCCGGTGACGCCGAGGTCGACCAACAACTCGGCGACGGGCTTGGAGGTCATCGAGGTGCCGAGGTCGTCGTGCACGCTGCCCGGGGCGCCGTGCACCGTCCTCACGTCCGCGAGCAGAGCCGCGGCGATCTCGGCGTCCTCTCGGGAGGCGACGGTCAGCCGACGACCTAGCGGGAGAAGATGTCGATCACCACGTAAGGGTCGTGGTGGACGCTGCGCTCGGGTCCGCGCCGAGTGGATGTGGTCCTGGTCGAGCACCGCTTCGCCTGCACGGAGAGGCCGTGTGCTCGGCGAACGTTCGTCGAGGTCGGTGTCCAGGTGCCGTTGACCACCCAGCTGCGGGCGGCGGTGCTTGGAGGCGGTCGTGCTGGCGGGTGGTTGCCGAGATCGCGACCGGCCCCGGCCTGTCCTCGTGGACGGTGCAGCGCACGGTCGACGCCGCCGCCGAGGCCGTGACCGACCCCGACACCGTGGCAGTCCGCCGCCTGGGGATCGATGAGCACCGCTACCGTTCGGTGCGCTTCTTCCGCGACGACAACGGCGGCTGGCGGCGCTACGAGCCCTGGCTACCCACCCTGGTC
>JAOPWO010000217.1 GCA_025965635.1 Modestobacter sp.
CTTCGCCGACTACGAGCGGCATTTCGCCCTCCCGGTGCGGCGGCCGGTCGCCGTCCGCGCCGTGCGCCGCACCGACGGGGGCTTCGCGCTGGACACCAGTGCCGGCGAGTGGACGGCCAACGGCCTGGTCAACGCCACCGGCACCTGGACCCGGCCGTTCTGGCCCACCTACCCCGGCCGGGAGCGGTTCCGCGGTCGCCAGCTGCACGCGTCCCGGTACCGCGCGGCCGAGGAGTTCCGCGGCCGGCACGTGGTCGTCGTGGGCGGCGGGACCTCTGCGGTGCAACAGCTCATCGAGATCAGTGAGGTCACCAGCACCACCTGGGTGACCCGCCGGGAACCGGTGTGGCGCAGCAGCGCCGTCGACGCCGACGTCGGCCGGGCTGCGGTCGCGCTGGTCGACCAGCGGGTACGGGCCGGGCTGCCCCCGGGGAGCGTCGTCGGCGTCACCGGCCTGGTGGAGACCGGAGCAGTGCTGGCTGCGCGGGCCCGCGGGGTCCTGGAGCCGCTGCCGGTGTTCGACCGGCTGACACCGGACGGGGTCGCCTGGGACGCGACCGGGGACCGGCCGGCCCGATCGCTGGACGCCGACGTCGTGCTGTGGGCCACCGGCTTCCGGCCGGCGCTGGACCACCTGTCCCCGCTGCACCTGCGCGGACCGGGCGGCGGCATCGTCATGGACGGCACCCGGGTGGTTGCCGAGCCGCGGCTGCACCTGGTCGGCTACGGGCCGTCGGCGAGCACCATCGGGGCGAACCGGGCCGGTCCGCGGGCCGTCCGGGAGCTGCTCGCGACGCTGTCCGGCCAGACCGCGGTCTGAGCAACTCCTGCCGAACACTGGGTGATACACCGTCACTCATTGGCATTACGTTGTGTGATTGTCTGGCTACTGTTGCGTAGGGTGCTGTCTGAGGACACCTCGAGCTCCGGCACCCGCGCCGGTGACGTCTTCGCGCACTGCGAGCCCGGCGCCCCGCGCCGGAGACAGGAGCGCCGACGTGGCGTCGGTCCCCAGTTCCCCGTCCAACTCCTCCCGTACCCGCCGGCGCCGCGTCGGTGTCGCCTCGACGAGCCTGCTGGCGGTCTCGACGCTGGGGTTGCTGGCCGGCCTGACCGGCACGGCACAGGCCGCCACGGCCGTGGACCTGGGCAGCGCTCGGGGCTTCGCCGTCCTGTCCGGGTCGGGCATCACCATCGCGGCCACCGGTGGATCCACCAGCTGGGGCGACATCGGCACCCAGCCGGACTCCGCCGAGCCCCCGGTCGAGACGACCGGTGCGGAGAACCTGACCCTGGAGGGCACCGACCTCACCGGTGAGGCGGTCATGCCCGACGCGAAGAGGGACCTCGGTGCCGCCTACGACACCGCCGTCGGCGAGCCGCCCTCGGACACGACGAACTACGCCGAGTTCACCGAGGGGACCCGCCTGGTCGCCGGTGTCTACAACGCCACGTCGAGCATGCAGCTCACCGGGTCGCTCACCCTCGATGCCGAGGGCGACCCCGACGCCGTGTTCATCTTCCAGGCCGACAGCACCCTCGTGCTCGCCTCGGACGTCGAGGTCCTCCTGGTCGGGGACGCGCAGGCGTGCAACGTGTTCTGGCAGGTGGGCAGCTCGGCCACGCTGGGCACCGGCAGCCACCTCGCCGGCACGGTGCTCGCCGACACCAGCATCACGCTCACCCCCGGGGCCTCCGTCGAGGGCCGTCTCCTGGCCCGCGGCGGTGCCGTCTCGCTCGACGAGAACGTCCTGACCCAGCCGGGTTGCGCGACCGATGGCGGGACTCCGCCGGTCACGACGCCGCCGGTCGCGACGCCCCCGGTCACGACGCCTCCCGGCGCGACGCCCCCGGACACGACGCCTCCCGGCGCGACGCCCCCGGTGACGACGCCCCCCGGCGCGACGCCCCCGGCCGGGACGCCGCCGGTCGCGACTCCCCGCGTCACCACCCCCGCCGCTGACCGCACCGCCGGTCGGACGACGTACGACCAGGTCGGCCGGGTCCCGGTCGGTTCCGTCGACACCGGCGACGGCAGCACCTCCTGATGTCCCGCCGGCTGGCCGGCGCCGTCCTCGCCGGGGTGCTCGGCGTCCTGGTGCTGTCCGGTTGCGGCGGCTCCACGGCGTCCCCGCCGGCAGCCGCGGTCGCGACGGCGACCCCGGGCTCCGCGGTCGCGGCGACGGATCCGACGCGGGCATCCGTCCTGGCGATGCCCGCGTCGCGGCCGGTCCGGGTGCAGATCCCGGCGATCGGGGTGGACTCCGACCTGATGGACCTCGGGTTGCAGACCGACGGCACGCTCGAGGTGCCGCCCAGCGGCTTCCCGGCCGGCTGGTTCACCGACGCGCCGACGCCGGGCGAGGTGGGCCCCGCGGTCATCGCCGGGCACGTCGACTGGGCCGGTGTGCCCGGCGTCTTCGCCGCCCTGAGCGACGTGGTCGTCGGCGACGAGGTCTCCATCATGCGGGAGGACGGCAGCACCGCGGCGTTCCGGGTCTCGCAGGTCGAGCAGTTCGCCAAGGACGCCTTCCCGACCGCCGCGGTCTACGGCGACCTGGACCACGCCGGGCTGCGGTTGATCACCTGCGCCGGCGAGTTCGACACCGCCGCACAGAGCTACCGCGACAACACCGTCGTCTTCGCCGACCTGGTCGCGTCGCCGGCCGGCTGATCGGCGGCTCCGCGGAGGGTTGCCGCGGCCCTGGGACAGGTAGGACAGTGCGGTGACCCCTGACGACACCACTCCCGACACCGCGATGGCCACCGGCAACGACGAGGGCGAGCCGGGCGGGCACCGGGACGGCGGGCCGCTCACGCCCGACGAGCGGCGATTCCTCGACCGGCTGACGGACCCCGACGACGACGCCCCGGCCCAGCCCGCGGTGGAGGACTCCCCGGAGGCGGCCGCGGCGGCGGACGACGAGGCGCCCCTGCCGCGCCCTGCCGCCGATGTCGGCGACCAGGGTGACGAGCTGGCCCCGGAGTTCACCGACAGCTGACCGCCGGCCGTTGCGCGCCCCGGGACGGGCCCCGGTACCGCGGTGCCGGTGGGCTTCAGCACGGCGCGCGCACCACGTGGCGAGCGCGGTGAACGTCTGCTCCGCCACGGCGACGGGCCGGGTAGGGGGAACGCCCGCAGCGACCCGGTGCCGGCCAACTGGGGGAGCGGGGTCAGGTGCCGGTCGGTGAACACCCCACCGAGCGTCGATCCCTCCAGCACGTGCAGCCGGGCCGGTGCCGCCGGCGCAGCGCGTCCCCGTCGTCGGCCACCCGGTCCCGTCCGCGGTGGCGCCGGGCCGGCCGTTCGGCAGCGACCGTCTCCCCGAGGTCATCGGCTCGCCGGGCTGCTCAGGTCACCACCAGGTCCCATCGGTGTCCGCACCGGAGCCAATCGTGCGGCCCGCACCCCCAGGTGCAGCAGCAGCCGGTCGGCGCCGTCGGCCAGGTCCAGGCCGGTCAGCTCGGCGATCCGGCCGAGCCGGTAGTACAGCGTCTGCCGGTGGATGCACAGCCGGGCGGCCGCGCGCTGCGGGCTACCGGCACAGTCCAGCCAGACCCCGGCGGTCTCGGTGAGCAGCGGGTCGGCCAGCAGCCGGGCGAGCAAGGGGTCCGGACCGGACAGCTCGGCGACCGACCGCCAGGCACCGAGCTCGGCCCAGGAGGCCACCGGGGACAGCTCCGGTGCCACAGCCGCGACCCGGGCGGCGGTCCGCGCCTCGTGCCACTGCGCGGCCAGGTCGCCGCAGCCGGCGCGCGCGGCAGACACCCCGGCGGTGCTGCCGC
>JAOPWO010000236.1 GCA_025965635.1 Modestobacter sp.
CAAGGAGGGCGGCGAGCTGTACGAGACGCTGGCCCGGCTCGACGCCGAGGGTTGCGCCCGGTACGTGGTCACCGACATCACCAAGGACGGCACGCTCCGCGGGCCGAACCTGGAGCTGCTGGGCGAGGTGTGTGCGGCCACCGCCCGCCCGGTCATCGCCTCCGGCGGGGTGAGCTCGCTGGACGACATCCGGGCGCTGGCCGCGCTGGTCCCGGTCGGGGTCGAGGGTGCGATCGTCGGCAAGGCGCTGTACGCCGGGGCGTTCCGGCTGCCCGAGGCGCTGGCGGTCACGGAGGACGTGGCCGGATGAGCTCGCTCCGGATCGGTTCGGGGGCGCCCTGGGAGGACGTCGTCGGCTACAGCCGCGTCGTGGTCAGCGGTGACAGCGCCTGGGTGAGCGGCACCACCGCCACCCTCGACGGCGAGGTCGTCCACCCCGGCGACGCCGGCGCGCAGACCAGGGTTGCGCTGGCCGGCATCGGCCGGGCGCTGGAGCGGGCCGGATTCGACCTCCGCGACGTGGTCCGCACCCGGATGTACGTCACCGACATCGCCCGCTGGGAGGAGGTCGGCCGCGCGCACGGGGAGGTCTTCGGCGACATCCGACCGGCCACCTCGATGGTGCAGGTGGGCGCGCTCATCGACCCGGCGATGCTGGTCGAGGTCGAGGCGGACGCCGTCCGGGAGACCCGGGCATGAGCCTCGCCGTGCGGGTCATCCCGTGCCTGGACGTGGACGCCGGCCGGGTGGTCAAGGGCGTCAACTTCGTCGACCTCCGGGACGCCGGCGACCCGGTCGAGATGGCTCGCGTGTACGACGCCGAGGGCGCCGACGAGCTCACCTTCCTCGACATCACGGCCAGCTCCGGGAACCGGGAGACCACCTACGACGTGGTGCGTCGGACGGCGGAGAGCGTATTCATCCCGCTGACCGTCGGCGGCGGGGTGCGGGCGGTCGAGGACGTCGACCGGCTGCTCCGGGCCGGGGCGGACAAGGTCGCGGTGAACACCGCTGCCGTCGAGCGGCCGGAGCTGATCGCCGACATTGCGCACCGGTACGGCAACCAGGTGCTCGTGCTGTCCCTCGACGCGCGGCGCTGCCGCGACGGCGTCACCACGGACTCCGGCTTCGAGGTCACCACGCACGGCGGACGGCGCGGGACCGGCCGGGACGCGGTGGCGTGGGTGGTGCAGGCCGCCGAGCTCGGGGTGGGCGAGGTGCTGCTCAACTCGATGGACGCCGACGGCACCCGGGCCGGGTTCGACACCGACCTGATCACCGCCGTGCGCCGGGAGGTCACCGTGCCGCTGATCGCCAGCGGGGGAGCGGGCGCGGTGGAGCACTTCCCGCCGGCGGTGGCCGCCGGCGCGGACGCGGTGCTCGCCGCCAGCGTCTTCCACTTCGGCCAGCTGCGGGTCGGCGACGTCAAGCAGGCCCTCGCCGAGGCCGGCGTGCCGGTGCGCCGGGAGGCGGACCACCCCCAGCGCTGAGGGAGTGCGGCTCCCGCCGCGAGGCCGTGCGGCTCCGCCCGGTCCCGGCCGGCCGCGGTGGACGAGGTCGTGGTGCTGGTGGCGGGCAAGACCCCGGCTCAGCTGCGGGTCGCCGCCCGGCGGGTGGTGGCCCGGCTGGACGCCGGAGCCCGCCTGCGAGAGGAGCGGCGTCGAGGAGCGTTGCCACAGGAGGAACCCGCGCCATCGCTTCCTGTGCGGGAACCGGGTCGGGCGGCACACCGTCGCCGCTCCCTTCCTCGCCCGGCTGCTGTCACCGGACGACGCCCGCAAGGCCACCCTGGCCGCCGCGGTCACCGCCGTGGTCCTCGGCTCCCGCGACCGGCTCGACCGTGACGGGGTCTCCTGGGTGTCGCCGGACTTCTCCGACCTGGTCCCGTCCATCTCCGCCCTGCCCGGCACCGCGGCGCTCTGCGGGGTCCTCTCCGCGACCGCCGGTGCCTGGCGGGCCTGGATCGCCGGCGGGGTCATCGCGGCCGGGGTCGTCCTGCACACCGGCCACCGGTACCGCCAGGAGGTCGACGATGCCGGCTGAGCTGCCGGAGGCCGGCGAGGTCATCCACGCACCCCAGCGATCCCGGATCTGCGCGGTGCTCAGCGCGGCGCACCGTGTCGAGTCCGGCGTGCTGCAGGAGCGCCTCGGGCTCCACGTCAGCACTCAGCGAGCACCTCGCCCACCTGACCGCCGCCGGCTACGTCACGCAGCACCGCGGCGTCCGCGACTCCCGCAGCAGGCTCTGGCTCGCCCCCACGCCCGAGGGCACCCGCGCCTACGCCGAGCACGTCCAGGCGCTGCAGCAGATCATCACCAGCGACGCGAGCTGCCCCGGACAGGCGGCCCACGAGCAGGTCCGCGAGCGATGAAGGGACGAAGATGACCGAGGATGGGCGTGATCGGCAGTCGTGGGTGGCGCGGACGTACGACGGCCTCGCCGACCTGCTGGCCTCCGGGCCGGCGGAGTCCTGGGACGCCCCGTCGCTGTGCGCGGGATGGCAGGTCCGGCACGTGGTGGCGCACGTGACGATGCCAGCGCGGCTGTCGCCCGAGCAGTTCGGGGCCGAGATGGCGGCTGCGGGCGGCGACTTCGCCCGGCTTTCCGACACCGTGGCGGCCCGCGACGCCTCCCTGCCGGTCGTCGAGCTCCTGGGTGCCCTGCGCTCGCCGGTGCTGCACGCCTGGCAGCCGCCGGGCGGTGGTGCAGCCGGTGCGCTGAGCCACGCCGTCGTCCACGCCCTGGACGTGACCCTCGCGCTCGGCAGGGCGGCGGTCGCACCGGCCGAGGCGGTGGTCGCCGTCCTCGACCAGCTCACCGCCGCGGGTGGTGCGGTCCACGGGGTCGACCTGACCGGTGTCCGCATCGAGGCCGCCGACACCGACCGGGGCTGGGGGACCGGCGAGGTCGTCCGCGCGGACACCGGCCAGCTGGTCGCGCTCCTGGGTGGTCGCCGCCTCCTCGACGGCCGCGTCCTCCGCCGCCACTGACCCGGACTCAGGCGGTGCTGACCTCGACCCGCGCGGCGTCCGTCCGGCCGCTCACCCAGAGCAGCACCTCCAGCGGCTCCCCGGCCACGGTCGTCGTCGGCCTGCCCTCCCGGAGCCGCCGTTGCGACGAGTCCCCGGCCGGCCGGTCGGTCCGCCGCACCACCAGCCCACCCGCCGTCCGGCGCAGCGCTCCGCCGCGCGCCATCAGCGGTACCGCCCGCCACATCCGGTCCTGCACCTCCGCGGGTAGCTCCCGGGGCGCCCAGTCGGGCTGGGCCCGGCGCACGTCCTCGTGGTGGACCAGCATCTCGGCGCCGTTCATCGCCCGGTCCAGCGCCGGCCACGCTCCCGGCAGCCATCCTCCCGGCCCGGACCGCACCTCGTGCACCAGCTGGGCCCACATCCGGGTCCGTCCCGCCCGCGACCGCACCCGGTCGGTCCACGCCGCGAACGGCCCGCCGAGCACCAGCCCGGGCATCGAGTCGGGTCGCCGGTCCCGCACCACCAGGTGGGCGGCGAGGTCGCGGGTCCGCCAGCCCTCGCAGCACGTCGGCTGATCCGGCCCGAGCTCCTCCAGCAGGTCGGCCAGCGCCGCCCGCTCCGACTGCGACAGCGACTCCGCGGGGCTCGGCATCCGGCGAGGCTAGAGCAGTCCGGGCGCCGCTGCCCGGCGTGCTCCGCTCAGCCCGGCAAGCCTTTAGACGGGGTAAGGAGCGCGGGTACGCTCGCCGTTCCCACCGCACCACCGTCGAGGGGACACCCGTGCCGCGCCGCAGAGACGCCGTCGTCCGGCGCGGGTTCCGCCACGTCGGGCGCGCCGTCGTCGAGCAGCCCGGGATCTTCGTCCTCGCCGTCCTCGGCAGCAGCCTCTACGGCGGCATGACCGTCGCCAGCGCCTACGTCATCGGCGAGATCGCCGACCGCGTCCTGCTGCCCGCCGTCGACGACGGCGCCACCACCGCCGCGGCACTCGCCCTGGCCGCCACCGCCATCCTCGTGGTCGCGCTGCTGAAGACCGTCGGCATCCTGGGCCGCCGTCTCTTCGCCGGGATCATGAGCTACCGGCTGATGGCCGACTACCGGCGCCGCGTCACCGGCCAGTACCTCCGCCTCCCGCTGTCCTGGCACCAGCGGCACCCCACCGGCCAGCTGCTGTCCAACGCCAACTCCGACGTCGAGGCCAGCTGGTTCTTCGTCTCCCCGCTGCCCTTCGCCGTCGGCGCCCTGGTCATGATGGCGATCACCGTCGCCGCCCTCGTCCTCACCGATCCGCTGCTGGCGGTCGTGGGCCTGGTCGTCTTCCCGCTGGTCTTCGCCCTCAACGCCGTCTACAGCCAGGTCATGTCGCCGCGGGTGCAGCGGGCCCAGCAGCTCCGCGCCGAGGTCAGCGAGATCGCCCACGAGAGCTTCGACGCCGCGCTCGTGGTCAAGACCCTCGGCCGGGAGGCCGACGAGACCACCCGCTTCGCCGTCAAGGCCGACGAGCTGCGCGACGGCCTCATCGCCGTCGGCCGTGCCCGTGGCCTGTTCGACCCGCTCATGGAGGCGCTGCCCAACCTCGGCACGCTCGCCGTCCTGCTCATCGGCGCCGACCGCGTCGCGTCCGGGGTCACCGACGCCGGCGACCTCGTCTCCATCGCCTACCTCTTCACGCTCCTCGCCCTGCCCATCCGCGCGATCGGCTGGGTGCTCGCCGACCTGCCCCGCGCACTGGCCGGGTTCGACCGGGTCACCCCCGTCCTGGAAGCCACCGGCGAGACCCTGCACGGCCCCGACGCCGCCCCCGCCGGCACCGGCGGCGCTGCTCTCGCCGTCACCGGCGTCGACTTCCGCTTCGCCGGCGCCGCGCGCCCCACCCTGGACGGCGTCACCTTCGAGGTGGTCGCCGGCAGCACGGTCGCGGTCGTCGGCCCCACCGGCTCGGGCAAGTCCACCCTGGCCGGTCTCCTGGTCCGGCTCGTCGACCCGCACACCGGTGCGGTCCTGCTGGACGGCGTCGACCTCCGCACGCTCCGCGAGGGCGAGGTCAGCAGCCAGGTCGCCTTCGTCCCCCAGTCGACGTTCCTCTTCGACGACACCGTCCGGGACAACGTCACCCTCGGTGCCCCCTACGGCGACGCCGAGGTCACCGCCGCCCTCCGGGTCGCCGCGGCCGACGAGTTCGTCACCCGCCTCCCCGACGGCCTCGACACCCGGGTGGGCGAGCGCGGCGCCACCCTCTCCGGCGGTCAGCGCCAGCGGCTGGCGCTGGCCCGCGCCGTCGTCCGCCGGCCGCGGCTGCTCGTCCTGGACGACGCCACCAGCGCCGTCGACCCCGCCGTCGAGGCCCGCATCCTCGACGCCCTCCGCGCCGGCGAGAGCCCGGTGACCGTGGTGGTGGTGGCCTACCGGCAGGCGACCATCGCCCTCGCCGACGAGGTCGTCTGGCTGGAGAACGGCCGGCTGGTGGCCCGCGGCAGCCACGCCGAGCTGCTCGCCGCCGTCCCCGGCTACGCCCGGCTGGTGCACGCCTACCAGCCGCCCGAGTTCGGCGGGCGCACCGCCGAGCCGATCGAGGTAGTGGCATGACCGAGCCCCTGCTCGCCGCCGACGCCCGGGAGGAGGGTGCGCTCGCCACCCTGCGCCGTGGCCTGCGGATGATGCCGGAGTTCCGCCAGGGGCTGCCGGCCACCTTCGCCCTCGCGCTCATCGCCACCGCCGGCCGGGTCGTCGTCCCGATCGCCGTCCAGCAGACCCTCGA
>JAOPWO010000247.1 GCA_025965635.1 Modestobacter sp.
TACAGCTGCGGGATGGCGATCTCCTCCTGGGCGATGTAGCCCCAGATGTCCAGCTCGGTCCAGTTGGACAGCGGGAACACCCGGATCGACTCGCCGAGGTGGGTGCGGCCGTTGTAGAGGTCCCACAACTCGGGGCGCTGGTTCTTCGGGTCCCACTGGCCGAACTCGTCGCGGAAGGAGAACATCCGCTCCTTGGCCCGCGCCTTGTCCTCGTCGCGGCGGGCTCCACCGAACAGCGCGGTGAAACCGTGCTGCTCGACCGCGTCCAGCAGCACCGGGGTCTGGATGCGGTTGCGGGAGCCGTTGGGCTCCTCGCGCACCGTGCCGGCGGCGATCGCGTCGGGCACGGAGGCCACGATCAGCTCGACGCCGAGCTCGGCGACCCGCTTGTCGCGGAACTCCAGCACCTCGGGGAAGTTCAGCCCGGTGTCCACGTGCATCACCGGGAAGGGGATGCGGGCGGGGGCGAAGGCCTTGCGGGCCAGCTCCAGCATCACGATGGAGTCCTTGCCGCCGGAGAACAGCAGCACGGGCCGCTCGCACTCGGCGGCAACTTCGCGCAGCACGTGGATGGACTCGGCCTCCAGCGTCTGCAGCTGGCTGAGCCGGTAGTCGGGGGTGGTCACGCGGTGATCTCCCGGGAACGGCGGCAGGGGTCGGTCGCGACGTCCGGGGACGTCACTCTCCGGGCAACCCGCTCGTGGGGGAGCGGATTCCCGCCACCAGTGTCCGGCATGGCCCTCCGCCGTCCGCGGGGCGGTCGGTCAGGCGCCCCCCGGGGTGCCCGGCCCGGACCGTGGGAGCCGGACGGCGAAGGCCGCTCCGCGGCCGGGTGCGGTGTCCAGGTCGACCCGGCCGCCGTGCGCCGCCACCAGCGCGGCGACGATCGACAGCCCCAGCCCGGTGCCTCCCGCCGCCCGGGTCCGGGAGGGATCTGCCCGGTAGAAGCGCTCGAACACCCGCTGCGCGTCCGCGGGGGCGAGGCCTGGGCCCTCGTCGCTGACGGCGAGCACCACGACCCCCGGATCGGTGGCGTCCTCGGTGAGCCGGACCGTCACCCGGGCGTCCGGGGGCGTGTGGGTGAGCGCGTTGGTGACCAGGTTGCCGACCACCTGACGCAGCCGGGCCTCGTCCCCGACCACGACGGGGACGTCGGTGAGCGACTCGTCCAGGTGCAGGGCGATCGGCCGCTCCGGCTGGACGGCGCGGGCGTCGTGCACCGCGTCGCCGGCCACCGCGGCCAGGTCCACCGGGCCCAGCGACAGAGGCCGCTGCTGGTCCAGCCGGGCGAGCTGCAGCAGGTCCTCGACCAGCAGGCCCATCCGGGTCGCCTCGGCCTCGATCCGCTGCATCAGCCGACGGGTCTCCTCCGGCCCCCCGGCCGCGCCCTGCCGGTGCAGCTCGGCGAAGCCGCGGATCGAGGTGAGCGGCGTCCGGAGCTCGTGGCTGGCGTCGGCGACGAACCGACGCATCCGGCCCTCGGAGGCGACGGCCTGGGCCTCGGACGCCACGGCCTGGGACTCCGAGGCGCGGGCCTGCTCCTCGGAGGCCTGCTGCGCGCGGAAGGAGCTCTCGATCCGGCCCAGCATCCCGTTGAGCGCGGTGGCCAGCCGCCCCACCTCGGTCCGCTCGTCGCCGGCCGGCACGCGCCGGGACAGGTCCCCGGCGGCGATCGCCTGCGCGGTGTGCTCGACCTCGGCCAGCGGCCGCAGGCTGTTGCGCACCAGCAGGTAGCCGGCGACGCCGAGCAGGGCGAGCACCAGCAGCCCGACGACGACCTCGATGGTCACCAGCCGCCGGACCACCGCCTGGTCCTGGCCGAGGTCGTTGCCCACGACCACCGCGAAGTCGCCGGACACCTGCCCCACCGCCAGCCGCCAGGAGGTGCTGCCGTCGACCGAGCGGACGGTGAAGGGGGTGGTCCCGTACCCGGCGGCGTTCGCGGCGCTCATCTCGCTGACGTCGGGCAGCCGGTCCTCGTCGCGGGTGGCAGCGAACTGTTCGAAGGCTCCTCCGGTGTCCAGGCAGGCCACGTAGGTGCCGCCGCCGGGCAGGTTCAGCCGCTGCATGCCGCACAGCCGCTGGAGGCCGGCGGGGTCGGAGGTCATGTCCTGCACCTGGCTGCGCAGACTCTGGTCCTGCTGGTCGAGGAGGAACCCGCGCAGCAGCGACGTGGCGGTGCCGCCGGTGGCCACCAGGGCGACGGTGAGCAGCCCGACCAGCAGCGCGACCAGGGTGATCCGCAGCGGTACCCGCGGTGGTCGGCCGGCACCCAGGGGGCCGCCCCGGAGCACCTCCGGAGCGGCCGGGGGCCGGGGGTCCGTCGGCTGACCGGGGGTGGCGGAACCGGTGGTCACGTGCCCCGCGGCAGCCGCAGCGAGTACCCCACGCCGCGCAGGGTGTGCAGCAGGCGGGGCTCGGTGGTGTCCACCTTGCGGCGGAGGTAGGAGATGTAGGACTCGACGACGTTGGCCTCGCCGTTGAAGTCGTAGTTCCACACTTGGTCGAGGATCTGCGCCTTGGACAGCACCCGGCCGGCGTTGGTCATCAGGTAGCGCAGCAGCTTGAACTCGGTGGGGGAGAGGCTGACCAGCTTCCCGGCCTTGAGCACCTCGTGCGACTCCTCGTCGAGTTCGATGTCGGCGAAGGTGAGCCGGGGCGCCTGTTCGGCCTGTTGGACGGTCTGGCTGCGGCGCAGCACGGCCCGGATCCGGGCCAGCACCTCGTCCAGGCTGAACGGCTTGGTCACGTAGTCGTCCCCGCCCAGGGTCAGCCCGGTGACCTTGTCCTCGCCGGCGTCGCGCGCGGTGAGGAAGAGGACCGGGGTGTGGGTGCCGTTCTGACGCAACCGGCGGACGACGCCGAACCCGTCGAGCCCGGGCATCATGACGTCGAGGACCAGCAGGTCGGGGCGGAACCGGTCGGCGGCGACGAGCGCCTCCTGCCCGTCCGAGGCGGTGGCGACCTCGAACCCGGCGTAGCGCAGGCTGGCCGACAGCAGTTCGCGGATGTTGGGCTCGTCGTCGACCACGAGCAACCGGGCCTCGGGCTGCTGCGGGTGTCGGCTGCTGGTGGGCACGGTCCCTCCCGAGGTCCCGCGCGCGGCGGCGGTCGTCACGGGCCCAGGTTGGCCCGCCGGGCTGCGGCTGGCCTGGACGCTACCTGTGAGGACGCTGGGGAGTCACTCCGTCCCGGACATCGCCCGGCCGCGTCGCCAGTAGCCGATCGCGTGGTGCTGGCCCCGGCGCAGGCCCCAGCGGTCGCGCAGGTCGGCCCGCACGGCTCGGACGGCGGCGGACTCGGCGGCCACCCAGGCGAAGACGTCGTCGCCGGGCGGCCGCTCGAGCGCGGCCACCGCGTCCACCAGCAACGTGCCCGTCCCGGGC
>JAOPWO010000257.1 GCA_025965635.1 Modestobacter sp.
CGGTCCTGGACGCGCCCGCCCCGGCACCGGCCCGGACGCTGCGCGTCCGCGACCTGGACCGCCGCGAGCTGGCCGTCGTCGCGCCGCTGGTCGCTCTGGTCCTCGTGCTGGGCTTCTACCCGCAGCCGCTGATCGACCTGGTCACCCCGGCCGTCGAGGCGACCATGAGCGACGTCGGTGCCGACCCGGGCGGGACGACGCCCTCCGCCGGAACGCCCACCGCCGACCGTGAGGGGAACGACTGATGGGTCCGATCGAGGCGCCGGACCTCTCCCTGGCGGCGCTGACGCCGCTGCTGTTCGTGTTCGGGGCGGCCGCGGTCGGGGTGCTCGTGGAGGCCTTCGCGCCCCGCGCCAGCCGGCACACCGCCCAGGTGGCCATCGCGCTGGTCGGCATGGTCGGGGCCTTCGTGTCCACCCTGCTGCTGGCCGGCACCAGGGAGATCACCGCCGGGGGAGCGCTCGCCGTCGACGGCCCCGCGCTGTTCCTGCAGGCCACCATCGCAGGGCTGGGCGCCCTGTCGGTGCTGCTGTTCGCCGAGCGGTCCCTGGACCCGGCGCGGTCGGCGTTCGTCGCGTCCGCGGCGGTGCCGGCGGGCAGCGCCCGGGACGCCGAACTGGCCACGTCCGAGCGCGTGCAGACCGAGGTCTACCCGCTGGCCTCCTTCGCCGTCGCCGGGATGATGCTGTTCACCGCGGCCAACGACCTGCTGGGCATGTTCATCGCGCTGGAGGTGCTCAGCCTCCCGCTGTACCTGATGTCCGGCATGGCCCGGCGCCGCCGCCTGCTGTCCCAGGAGGCGGCGGTGAAGTACTTCCTGCTCGGCGCCTTCGCCTCCGCCTTCTTCCTCTACGGGCTGGCTCTGGTCTACGGCGCGACCGGCAGCGTGCGGCTGGCCGACATCCGCGAGGCGTCCGGCGCCCCGGGCAGTGACATGCTGCTCGTCCTGGGGCTCGGCCTGCTCGTGGTCGGGCTGATGTTCAAGGCCAGTGTCGCGCCCTTCCACACCTGGACGCCGGACGTCTACCAGGGCGCCCCCACGCCGGTCACCGCCTTCATGGCCGCGGCCACCAAGGTCGCCGCGTTCGGGGCGATCCTGCGGCTGCTCTACGTGGGTTTCGGCGCTGCCGAATGGACGTGGCGGCCGCTCATCTTCGGCCTGGCGATCGTCTCCATGGTGGCGGGAGCGGTGCTGGGGCTCACCCAGACCGACGTCAAGCGGATGCTCGCCTACTCCTCCATCGCGCACGCCGGGTTCCTGCTGACCGGCGTCATCGGCCTGGGGTCCGGCGGCACCGGGTCGGGGCTGGCGGCGACGATGTTCTACCTGCTCACCCACGGGCTCACCACGCTCGGCGCCTTCGCCGTCGTCACGCTGGTCCGGGACGGCGACGGCGAGGCCACCCACCTCTCGCAGTGGGCCGGCCTGGCGCAGCGGTCGCCGGTGACCGCCGCGCTGATGACGTTCTTCCTGCTCGCGCTGGCGGGGATCCCGCTCACCAGCGGCTTCACCGGGAAGTTCGCCGTCTTCCGGGCCGCCATCGAGGTCGGCGCCTGGCCGCTGGTGGTCGTCGCGCTGCTCGCCAGTGCGGTGGCGGCGTTCTACTACCTGCGGCTGGTGGTGCTCATGTACTTCTCCGACGCGGCACCCGACGGCCCGACCGTCGGCGTCGCGGGGCTGCCGACCACCACGGTGCTGGCCGTGACCGCGGCGGCCACGCTGATGCTCGGTGTCCTGCCGGGGTCGGTGCTGGGCATCGCGGAGTCCGCCGCGCGGTTCGTGGGGTGACCGGCGCGGAGCCCGGTGCTCGGAGAGCTCCGCGTGGCGGCTATCTTCGACGGTTGATGACCGGAGCCGGCACCACCAGCGCACGGGGCGGCGGCGGGAGCGATACGCAGCAGCGGCACCGGCCGTCCATGCCCGCCTCCACGATCGGGCCCTGGCTGCCCGACGGCGAGCTCGGCGAGTCCCTCGCCGACGGGCTCGCCCTGGTCGAGGACGCCCTGACGACCGCCGTCACCAGCGAGCACCTGTTCGTCAGTGAGGCGGCCGGCCACCTGATGGCGGCGGGGGGCAAGCGGTTCCGCCCGATGCTGGCGCTGCTCGCCGCCCAGCTGGGCGACCCGGGCGCTCCCGGCGTCGTCCAGTCCGCCGTCGTCTGCGAGCTGACGCACCTGGCGACGCTGTACCACGACGACGTCATGGACGAGGCCGCCCTGCGACGAGGCGCCCCCAGCGCGAACAGCCGCTGGGGCAACAGCGTCGCCATCCTCACCGGCGACTTCCTCTTCGCCCGGGCCTCGGACCTGCTCGCCGACCTCGGCCCCGAGGCCGTGCGGGTGCAGGCCCGCACCTTCGAGCGGCTGGTCACCGGGCAGCTGCGGGAGACCGTCGGCGCGGCCCCCGGCGAGGACCCGGTCGACCACTACCTGGGTGTGCTGGCCGACAAGACCGGGTCGCTGGTGGCCACCTCCGCGCGGTTCGGCGCCTCGTTCGCCGGCGTATCGCCCGTGCTGGTCACCGCGCTCACCGCCTTCGGTGAGGAGGTCGGCGTCGCCTTCCAGCTCTCCGACGACCTGCTCGACATCCTCAGCGAGGACGGTGCCTCCGGGAAGTCGCCGGGCACCGACCTGCGAGAGGGCATCGCCACCCTGCCGGCGTTGTTCGCCCTCGCCGGTGACGACCCGGCCGAGGCGCGGCTGCGCGAGCTGGTCGGCCGGCCGGTCGTCGACGACGACGAGCACGCCGAGGCGCTGGCGCTGCTGCGCTCCTCCGCCTCGCTGGCCCGGGCCACGGAGGTGCTCGAAGGGTACGCGGACCGCGCCCGCGCCCGGCTGGACGGCGTGCCGGACGGGCCGGTGCAGGACGCGCTGTCCGCGCTGTGCACCTACGTGGTGACCCGCACGAGCTGACGGAGGAGCCCATGGCCTCCTTCGCTCGCACGCTCGCGGTGGGGCCCTGCATGGCGGTCGTGCTGGTGACGGCCGGGTGCATCGGGTCTGCGGGGGAGGAGGCTGCCGGCGACCCCGTGGACGGGCGGACCGCCAGTTCGACGGCTGCCGGCCCCGCGCGGTCGTCGGCCCCGGCCGCGCCGGCACTCGACGTGGCGGTGCTCGCCGATGGGCTGGACCACCCGTGGGACGTTGCGCGCGCCCCGGACGGCACCCTGGTGCTCGACGAGCGGGACGGCGGGCTGACCGCGGTGCGCCCCGACGGCACCGTCCGCGAGCTCGAGGCCGACTTCGGCGACCTCTTCGCCGACGGGGAGACCGGGCTGATGGGCCTCGTGCTCGACCCGGACTTCGCCGCCAACCGGCGCCTGTACACCTGCCAGGGCGTCGAGGACGGCGCAGCGGACGGTGGTCCGGCCATCGAGGTCATCAGCTGGACCGTCGACGCGCAGTGGCGGTCGGCCACCCGGGTCGCCGACCCGCTGCTCGGTGAGATCCCGGTCAACGCCTCCACCGGCAGGCACGGCGGCTGCCGGTTGCGGTTCGACCCCGCCGGGGCACTGCTCGTCGGCACCGGTGACAATGCGGTCGGCAGCAACCCGCAGGACCTGGCCACGCTGGCCGGGAAGGTGCTGCGGATCGACCCGGTCACCGGGGGCCCGGTCGAGGGCAACCCGTTCCCCGACGCGGGCGACCCGCTCACCCGGCTGGTGCTCAGCTACGGGCACCGCAACGTGCAGGGCATCGCCGTCCAGCCGGGCACCGGCGCCGTCTACACCGCCGAGCAGGGCACCCGGCGGGACGACGAGGTCAACCGCTCGCTCGCCGGGGGCAACTACGGCTACGACCCTGACGGGGGTGGCCGCGGCTACGACGAGTCCGTGCCGATGACCGACCCCGAGCTGCCCGGTGCGGTGCCCGCGGTGTGGAGCTCGGGCAGCTCGACGATCGCCACGTCGGGGGTGACCTTCCTCGACGGGGCTGCCTGGGGCGGCTACGAGGGTCTGCTGCTGGTCGGGGTGCAGAAGGACACCGGCGTCCTGGCGCTGCGGCTGGACGACGCCGGCCGGTTGGTCGAGCAGTTCCGGCTACCCGAGCTCCAGGACCGCTTCGGGCGCATCCGGACCCCGCAGGCGGGGGAGGACGGCGTCCTGTACGTGACCACCGACAACGGCGGCAGCGACGACCAGTTGCTCCAGGTCACGCCACGCGGCTGACGCGGTCCTGGAGACGGCGGGTTCCCGGTGACGGGATCGTGATCTCCCCGATGCACCGAGCACGATCGCTCCTCGTCGCGGCGGCGACGGCCACCACGACGACGAGCTCGACAGCAAGGGGGAAGAGACCGAGGTCGGCGGTGTGGAGGAGGACGACGACCACCACCACGGGGGCCATGACCCGGTGGGGTTGTCGGTACCGGATGTCTGGGTCAGTCGACGGTCCAGCTCTCGTTGCCGGCGAGGAGGGCGTCGAGGTCGGCGGGGTTGGTGGTGCGGGCGTCGTGGAGCTGGTCGGCCATCATCTG
>JAOPWO010000283.1 GCA_025965635.1 Modestobacter sp.
TCGGTCCTGCAGCGCAAGGGCTGGCTCCGCCGCGACCCGAACCGGCCGCGAGCCCTGGACGTGCGTCTGCCCGGCGACACCCCGGCGGCCGACCCGGCCGCGGCACTCGCCGGCTCGGGAGCGGCCGGCGGGCCGGACGTGGCCACCTCACCCGTCCCGACCTACGTGCCGCTGGTCGGCCGGATCGCCGCCGGTGGGCCGGTGCTGGCCGAGCAGGCCGTGGAGGACGTGTTCCCCCTTCCCCGCGAACTGGTCGGCGAGGGCACCCTCTTCATGCTCAAGGTCACCGGTGACTCGATGGTCGAGGCGGCCATCTGCGACGGCGACTGGGTCGTGGTCCGCCAGCAGCCGACGGCGGAGAACGGGGAGATCGTCGCGGCGATGATCGACGGCGAGGCGACCGTCAAGACCTACAAGCGCCGGGACGGCCACGTGTGGCTGCTGCCGCACAACCCGGCGTACGAACCGATCCCCGGCGACGACGCCACGGTGCTCGGCCGGGTGGTCACCGTGCTGCGGCGGCTCTGAGCCCCCAGCGTCCGGGCGGTCCGCCCAGGTCCTCGCCCGACCACCGGTCCGGCGGTGATCAGGCGTCCCGTCGGCGCAGCTTGCCCCACGTCCAGACGAGGACCGTGGCCACCGCAGCGGCCAGCGCCGCCGCCATGAACGGCGGCACCGTGCCGGTCCCGGCCGCGACAGCTGTCGTCGGCTCGGCCGGGGCGACGGGGGTCCCCTGGGCCGTCTCACCGGTCACCGGCACCAGCGTGACCACCGACGGCAGGCCCTCCCCGGCCACCAACAGGTCGCGGCTGTTGGCCGCGAAGCTGATCGCCTCACCCTGCGGTGCCGCGGGGAGCGCCACCCGAACGGGCGTACCGTGCAGGGCCCCGATCACGTCCGAGTCCGTCAGCGGCCAGACGTAGGCGTCGGTGTACGTCCGCAGCGCCAGCCGCTGCCCGTCCGCGGACACCGCTCCCCCGGTCACCATCAGCTGCCCGGCCCGGCCGACCGGTCCACCGGGAGTCCCGGTCAGGGTGAAGCCCAGCTCGGCGACCTTGGACATCGGCACGGTCGCCCCATCGGTGAGCACAGCGTCCGGGCGGTACACGGCGCTGGCCCCGAGCACCTCCTTGGTCACGAGGTACGGCGTCCCGTCCGGCGCCAGCAACAGGGCCTCGGCGTCGTGCGGACCGTCGGGATAGGTCAGCCGGGTCAGCGAACTCCTGCCGTTGGCCTCCAGTCCGATCAGGGCCACGGTGGCGCGGTCCTGCCGGTTGTCGCCGATGTCGGCGAGCCAGAGGGTCCCGTCCGCGGCCAGCGCGAGGTCCTCGGGGTCGTACGGGTCGACGGCGGCCGACCGGACCTCGCCGACGGCGCAGGCCGCGTCGAGCACGAACACCTCGGCCTGCGACCCACCGTCGTTCATCGCCAGCAGTGTGCCGCCGGCGGTGGCCAGACCGGAGATCTCGGGCAGCCGAGGGTCGGCGATCTCGCACTGGGTGACCGGCGGGCCGTAGCCGCCTTCGGCCGCCTGCGCCGACACCGGCAGCACCGCCCAGATCACCGCCATCGGGACGACCGCCGGCACCCAGCCGGCGCGCGCACCCCGGCCGGCCAGGTCAGTCCGGGGAGGGACCTGGTCGGACATGCAGCCAGCGTGACAGCAGGTGCTCGTCGACGAGGTGAACCACGCCCAACAGCAGGACGCCGACCGCCGCCCCGACGACGGCGTCGGTGACCCAGTGGAAGTCCAGCGCCACCATGGCCACTCCGGTGGCCACCGGCCCCAGCAGGCTCAGCACCCAGGCCGCCCGTTGCACCCGGTCGGGCAGGCCGAACTGGACCACCTGCCACCGGGCGACACCCCACATGATCACCGCGTTCGCCACGTGCCCGGACGGGTAGCTGGAGCCGTCCCGGTGGAAGAAGGAGCCCGGATAGGCCGGTGCGGTCCGCCCGGTGCCCCACTTGAAGGCGTAGACCACCGTGGTCAACAGGACCAGCGCGACCAGCACGCGCACGACGGCCAACGGAACGGCCGCGCGCCGGCGCCAGACGAGCCACCCGACGAGGGCGGCCAGCACGATGAGGATGAACCCGCGTCCACCGGCCTGGGTGACCGCCCAGATCGGCCAGTAGGCGCCGGAGTCCCGCAGCTCCCAGGCGCTGACGACCTCGGAGACCCGCAGGTCCATCCGCTCCAGCCGGCCCCGGCTGAGCAGGTCGACGGTGACGACTGCCGCGAGCAGGGCGGCCAGCGTCAGCAGCCACCACGGAGGGCGGCCGACCCCGATCACCGGGCGGGCCGCCGGGCGGGACGGGTTGTCGGCCGGCTCCGCCGTCCGCTGTACCGCACCGCTGGCCACGGCGTCACGGTACCGGCACCGTGACCTGTTCGTGATCGTCTTCGTCGCGCCCCGCCCGGGTGGGACCCGGCAGCGGCCGACCGCGGACGCACGACGGCCCGGGTCGCGCGCAGCGACCCGGGCCGTTCGGTGTGCGTGCTGCTCAGCCGATCTGCGCGCCGTACTCCTCGAGCGCAGCCGCCAGGCCGGCATCGACCCGTGCGGTGAGCCGGGTGCCCTCGGCGGCGTGCTCCTCGGTGAGGACCTCGCCGTCCCGGTGCACCCGGGCGACGAGGTCGCCGCGGTCGTAGGGCACCAGTACGTCCACATCGACCGCGGGGTGCGGCAACCGGGCGGCGATGACGTCGCGCAGCGCGTCGATGCCCTCGCCGGTGCGGGCGGAGACCCACATGGCGCCGGGCAGCGCCTGGCGGAGCGCCAGCACGTCGTCCTCCGTCATGGCGTCGACCTTGTTCACCACGATCAGCTCGGGCACCGCCGCGGCGTCGATCTCGCGGAGCACCACCCGCACGGCGTCGATCTGGCCGAGCGGGTCGGCGTCGGAGCCGTCCACGATGTGCAGCAGCAGGTCGGCCGCGGCCACCTCCTCCAGCGTCGACCGGAAGGCGTCGACGAGCTGGTGCGGCAGGTGACGTACGAAGCCGACCGTGTCGGTCATCGTGTACTCGCGGCCCTCCGGCGTCTGCGTGCGGCGGACGGTCGGGTCCAGGGTCGCGAACAGCGCGTCCTGGACCAGCACCCCGGCGTCGGTGAGCCGGTTGAGCAGGCTCGACTTGCCGGCGTTGGTGTACCCGGCGATCGCCACGCTCGGCGTGGCGTTGCGGTCGCGGGAGTTGCGCTGCGTGGCCCGCGCCGTCGCCATCCCGGCGATCTCCTTGCGGAGCTTGCTCACCCGGGACCGGATGCGCCGACGATCGGTCTCGATCTTGGTCTCACCGGGGCCGCGGGTACCGATGCCGCCACCTCCGGCGACGCGGCCACCGGCCTGCCGGCTCAGCGACTCACCCCAGCCGCGCAGCCGCGGCAGCATGTACTGCATCTGCGCCAGCTCGACCTGGGCCTTGCCCTCCCGGCTGGTCGCGTGCTGGGCGAAGATGTCCAGGATCAGTGCGGTCCGGTCGACCACCTTGACCTTGAGCACCTTCTCCAGCTGGTTCAGCTGGCCGGGAGTGAGCTCACCGTCGAACACGACGGTGTCGGCGCCGGTGTCGGCCACGATGTCGCGGATCTCGTTGGCCTTGCCCGAGCCCACGTAGGTGGCCGGATCGGGCTTGTCGCGCCGCTGCACCAGTGCCTCGAGAACCTCCGAGCCGGCGGTCTCTGCCAGCGCGGCCAGCTCGACGAGCGAGCGCTGGGCGTCGGCCGCCGTCCCCTCGGTCCAGACGCCGACCAGCACCACCCGCTCCAGGCGGAGCTGGCGGTACTCGACCTCGGTGACGTCGGTGAGCTCGGTGCCCAGCCCGGCGACGCGGCGCAGGGCACCGCGCTCCTCGAGGGCGTAGGACCCGGTGGTGTCGTCCGGTGCGTCCCAGTTGCCGGCCGGGGCCGGGCGGGTGTCCCCGCGGGCGTCGCCGGTCTGGTCGACCACGGGCTCCTCGGGAGCGGGTGCGGGCTGGGCGGCCTCGTCGGCGCGCGCGTCCGCCTCGGCCGGGAGGGCTCGGTCTTGGGCTGTTGTCATCGTCTCCAGCGTTGCATGCCCCGTCGAACGGGGCACCTGTGTTGTTGTCATCGCCCGGTACAACACCGCAGATCTCCCGGTGAATCCCGGGCCGGCGGGACGACGCGCGCTCGCCGGGTCCAGGGGGGCGAGCGGCTGACCGGCGCGGCCGGGTTGCCGGGCGGACGGCCGGGTAGGGCTCCTGGGCAGTTGACCGCTGTCGAGGGAAGGACCCCGGATGAGCACCACCTCCGACGAGGAGATCGACGACCCCGGCCGCGACCCGAAGGGCCTGTCCGTGCCGCGCAACCCGCTGGGCGGCGCGGACCAGGACTCCGGCCAGGGAGCCCCTCGTGGCGACGACGGGGACGCACCCGGCGACCACGACGCGGCGGCGGGCGGCGCGGCCCAGCCCTGACCGGGCTCAGCCGGCGAGCCACTCCCCGGTCAGCGTCCCGGCGCTGACCACGACGGCCGGACCGCCGAGGATGGTGGTCCGGCCGTCGAACCGGACGCTGAGCCGGCCGCCCGGCACGTCCACCGCGACGGTGCCGGTCGTCGCTCCGGTGGCGGCGAGGGCGGCATGGGCCACCGCGCACGCTCCGGTGCCGCAGGAGCGGGTCTCGCCCACCCCGCGCTCGTACACCCGCATCCGCACGTACGGGCCCACCGACCCGGCGGGCAGCACGTTGACCACCTCGACGTTGACGCCCACGGGGAACATCCCGGGGTCGACGACGGGCAGCTCGGTGAGGTCGAGGTCGCCGACCGGGACGTCGGTGAGGCACACCAGGTGGGGATTGCCCATCGAGACCCCGAGACCACCCAGTCGGCGGCCGCCGACCACCGCCGCCCCGCGGCCCAACTCACGGGCGGGCCCCATGTCCACCCAGTAGCCACCCTCAGGTCGTGCGCCGACCCGCCGCGGTCCGCCGCGGGTGCCGACCAGGACGCCGGCCTCCGCCCCCGCCGGGTCGAGCAGCCCCTCGGCGAGCAGCACGTGCAGGAACAACCGGATGCCGTTGCCGCACATCTCCGCGTGCGAGCCGTCGGCGTTGCGGTGGTCCATGAACCACTCGCACTGCGGCAGCGCCTCCCCGAGCGCGTCGCGGGCGTCCGGGACGTGCGCGCTGCGCACCACCCGCAGGACGCCGTCGCCGCCGAGGCCGGCCCGTCGGTCGCAGAGTCGCCGGACGAGCGCGGCGTCCAGCCGGGACTCCGGCCACGCCGTCCCGTCGGGGTCGGGCAGCACGACGAAGTCGTTCTCCGTGCCGTGCCCCTGCAGCACCCGCGGACCCACGCTCTCGCTCACTCCTCGATCGTACGGTCGGCCGGCGGTGCGCCCGAGCCGGCGAGCAGCTCCAGCACCCGCTCGGCCAGGTCCGGGCGCGCGGCGTCGAACCAGGTGGTGGCGGGGTCACGGCGGAACCACGACCGCTGCCGGCGGACGAACCGCCGGGTGGTGGTCACCGTCCGCTCCCGCGCCTCCGCCGGGGTGAGCACGCCGTCGAACTGCTGCAGCACCTGCGCGTAGCCCAGCGCGCGGGAGGCGGTGGGCCCTTCGCGCAACCCGGCGGCGTCCAGGGCGGCCACCTCGTCGACGAAGCCGGCCACCCACATCCGCTCCACCCGGGCCGCCACCCGGTCGTCGAGGTCCTCGACCGCGCGGTCCAGGCCCACGGTGACCGCCGGGTAGTGCGGCCGGGGATCGGGCATCACCGCGGTGAACGGCCGGCCGGTCAGCTCGACGACCTCCAGCGCCCGCACCAGCCGTCGGCCGTTGCTCGGGAGGATCGCCGCCGCGGCGGCGGGGTCGACGACGGCCAGCCGGGCGTGCAGCGCGGCCGGTCCCCCCTCGGCCAGTTCGCCCTCCAGCCGGGCCCGCACGGCCGCGTCCGTGCCGGGGAAGTCCAGCTCGTCGAGGACGGCGCGGACGTAGAGCCCCGAACCGCCGACCAGCAGCGGCACCACGCCGGCGGCGCGCAGCCGGTCGATCTCGGTCCGCGCGCGCAGCCGGTACTCGGCCACCGACGCCGGCTCGCGCACGTGCCACAGATCGAGCAGGTGGTGCGGCACCCCCGCGCGCTCGGCCAGGTCGGGCTTCGCCGTCCCGATGTCCATGCCGCGGTAGAGCTGCATGGAGTCGGCGTTGACCACCTCACCCCCCAGCCGCTGGGCGAGCGCGACCGCCAGCGCGGTCTTGCCGGTCGCGGTCGGGCCGACGACGGCGACCACCGGCGGGACGCCGCCGTCCGTGGGGAGAGCGCCGGTCACGGGAGACGCCACTCGGCCACGAGGTAGCCCACGCCGAACGGGGCGTCGTCGTACCGGAGCTGGGCGACCACGGGACGGCCGTCCAGCGCCGCACCCACCGACCGCCACACCGGCACCCCGGCAGCGAGCAGGCGGGCGCCCTCGACCGGATCCAGCGCGGCGAGCGCGCCGGGGTCGCCGGTGGCCAGCGCGGTGGCGACGGCGGCGTCGAAGCCGGCCGCGGCGGGGTCGAGGTGACCGGGCGCCTTCTCGGTGCGCCGCGCCGAGCCGTCCCCCATCGCCAGCACGCCGACCGACGCGGGCAGTTCGGCCAGGGTCGAGGACAGGTCGTCGGGGCCCACACCCAGCCGCGGCCCGGTGTGCCCGACCTGGTCCAGCAGCCAGGCTCCCAGCGTGTGCGCCAGGGGCAGCCGGCGTCCGCCCGTCCGCGCCCGGCCGGCGAAGGGGACCTCCAGGTCGACGCCGAACCCGCGCAGGTCACCGACGTCCCCCGCACCGAAGCGCAGCGCCCCCGGCCCGGCGGCCGCCCGGTCGGTCACCCCGTCACCGACGACGACCACCACGTCGGGTCCCGCCTCGAGCACGGACTGCACCGCGGCCAGCACCGCGGCCCGTAGGGCGGAGGTCGCGTACGTCGCGGCTCCGCTCACCGCAGGCACCAGCAACGGCGGGGAGGGGCAGAAGGCCACGATCAGCGGGGCAGCAGCACTCACGCCAGCGAGTGTCGCGGATGCATCGTGGGAGACTCCGTGGCGTGTCGAGCACGGAGAACCCCGGAGACCAGACGCCGCAGCCCACTCCCTCCCCGGAGGAGACGCTGCAGGTGCCCCAGGACCCTGCGCTGACCGCGGACGGAACCGGCAGCGCAGCCGCCCCGGAGGAGGGTGCGACGCCAGCGGCAGAGGAGCCCGCCGCGGGGACCCCCGCGGCGGGGACACCGGAGACGGGAACGGTCGACGTACCCTCCGCGGCCGAGGCGTCCAGCCTGGCCGCGGCCGCCGCGGCCGGCGACCTCGGCAGCGCCGCCTCGACCCGCACCCCGTCCGACGATCAGCCGACGGTCGGTGCACTCGCTGCCGCTGCCGCGGCCGGTGACCTGGGCCCGGCTGCTGCCGACGCGACGCCCGAGGCACCCGTCGAGGCACCCGTCGAGGCACCCGCCGTCGACACCCCGGCACCCGACGCGCTGACCGACACGGTGCCGCCGTCGGTCGGGGAGCTCCCCGCCGTCCCGGTGTCCGGTCCGCCGATCCCCCGGCCGCCCGTTCCGCACGCCCCCGTGCCCCATGCTCCCCTTCCGCACGCGCCGGCTGACGAGGCCGCTGCCGCGGCGGTCGAGGCCCCGCCCGCGGCGCCGGCCTCGGACCCCACGCGGTGGGGCCGGGTCGACGAGGAGGGCACCGTCTACGTCCGTACCGCCGAGGGCGAGCGCGCGGTCGGTTCCTGGCAGGCCGGAGAGCCGGCCGAGGGCCTGGCGCACTACGGCCGCCGCTTCGACGACCTCGCCACGGAGGTGTCGCTGCTGGAGGCCCGGCTCGCGGCCCACACCGGCAACCCGGGTGAGATCAAGTCCAAGGCGCAGGCGCTGGCCGACACCATCCCGGCGGCCACCGCCGTCGGCGACCTCGACGGGCTCGCGGCCCGCGCCCGCGCCATGGTCAGCACCGCCGACGCAGCACTCGCCGAGAGCCGCGCCGAGAAGGCGGCCGCCCGCGCGGTGCAGGTGCAGCGCAAGGAGGCCCTGGCGGTCGAGGCCGAGGCCATCGCCGCGGACTCCACGCAGTGGAAGGCCGCCGGCGACCGGCTCAAGGCGATCGTCGACGAGTGGAAGACGATCAAGGGCATCGACCGCAAGACCGACGAGGCGCTCTGGCAGCGCTTCGCCGCGGCACGGGATGCCTTCGGCCGGCGCCGCGGGGCGCACTTCGCCACCCTGGACGCCCAGCGCGCGGAGTCCCGGGCGGCCAAGACGGAGCTGATCGGCGAGGCCGAGCGGCTGTCCAGCTCCACCGAGTGGGGGGCGACCAGCGCCGCGATGCGCACCCTGATGGACCGCTGGAAGGCCGTCCCGCGCACCGGCCGGGACACCGATGACGACCTCTGGAAGCGCTTCCGGGCCGCCCAGGACGTCTTCTTCGCCGCCCGCACCGCCAACGACAAGGCGCGGTCCAGCGAGGAGGTCGCCAACCAGCAGCAGAAGGAGGAGCTGCTGGCCGAGGCGGAGAAGCTGGACCCGTCGAAGGACCTCCGCGGTGCGCAGAACGCGCTGCGCAAGATCCAGGAGCGCTACGACGCCATCGGGCACGTCCCGCGTGGCGTCATGCGCGACCTGGAGGACCGCATGCGCGCCGTCGAGCAGAAGGTGCGCGGCGCGGTCGACTCGTCGCGCCCGCGCACCGAGGCGGAGAACCCGCTGCTGACCTCGATGCGCGCGGCGGTGACCAAGGCCGAGGAGCAGTTGGCCAAGGCCGAGGCGTCCGGGAACGCCAAGCGGGTCAGCGAGGCCCAGGCCAACCTGTCCACCCGGCGGGAGTGGCTGGCCGAGGCCGAGAAGGCCAGCGGCCGGCACTGACCCCCGCCATGGCCACCTTCGTGCTGGTGCACGGTGCGTGGAGCGGAGCCCACGGGTTCCGCCTGGTCCGGCCGCTGCTCCAGGCGGCCGGACACGAGGTGTTCACGCCGAGCCTGACCGGGATCGGCGAGCGGGCACACCTGGCCAGTCCGCAGGTCACCCTGCGGACGCACGTCCAGGACGTCGTCGGGCAGGTGCTGTTCGAGGACCTGTGGGACATCGTCCTGGTCGGGTACTCCTACGGCGGCATGGTGGTCACCGGAGCACTCGAGCACCTGGCCGACCGGGTGCGACACCTGTGCTACCTGGACGCCTTCGTCCCCGGCGACGGGCAGTCGCTGCACGATCTCACCGGGCAGTCCGCGCCCGCGCCGGGTGTGGACACCCCGTGGCTGGTGCCACCGCCGGACCGGGAGTACGAGGACCCGGCGGTCGCCGCCTTCGCCGTCCCGCGGCGCACCCCGCACCCGGTCGGCTGCTTCACCGAGCCGGTCCGGCTGGCCCAGCCGCTGGAGGACGGCCCGTTCACCCGCACCTACGTGCGGGCCACCGCCGGCTCCGGCGGGCCGTTCGAGGCGCCCGCCGCGCGTGCCCGCGCCTCGACCGCCTGGCGGTACCGGGAGATCGCGACGACGCACATGGTCCCGGAGAACCGCCCGGCGGAGCTCACCGAGCTGTTGCTCGAGCTGGCCGGTCCCTAGCGGCGGGGTCGCCGATGCGCGGCATGCCGAGCAGCACCCCGGGTGTGGTGGGGCGCGTGCCGGCCTCGCCGGCGTCGCCGGCCCGGGTGCGCCGGTGCGACAGCAGCGGGCCGTCGGCCATGAGGTGGTGCGGCGCCGCCTGGGTCACCACCGTCTCGACGACGTCGCCGGGGCGGACGCCCGGCGCCGCGGTGAAGTGCACGAGCCGGCCGTCGCGGGCACGCCCGGACAGCCGGCCGGTCGCAGCGTCCTTGCTGCCCTCCCCCGCGGCGACGAGGAGTTCGACCCTGCGGCCGAGCTGGGACCGGTTCTCCGACCAGCTGATCTCCTCCTGCAGCGCAGTCAGCCGCAGGTAGCGCTCCTGCACGACTTCCTTGGGCAGCTGACCGTCCATCTCGGCGGCCGGTGTCCCGGGACGCTTGGAGTACTGGAACGTGTAGGCACTGGCGAACCGGGCCTGTGCGACGACGTCCAGGGTGGCCTGGAAGTCCTCCTCGGTCTCGCCGGGGAAGCCGACGATCACGTCGGTGGTGATCGCCGCGTCCGGCATGGCGGCCCGTACCCGGTCGATGATCCCCAGGTATCGCTCCTGCCGGTAGGCGCGGCGCATCCGGCGCAGGACGTCGTCGGAACCGGACTGCAGCGGCATGTGCAGCTGGGGGCAGACCGCCGGGGTCTCGGCCATCGCGGCGATGACGTCGTCGGTGAACTGGCTGGGGTGCGGGCTGGTGAACCGGATGCGCTCGAGGCCCTCGATCCGCCCGGCGGCACGCAGCAGGTCGGCAAAGGCGCCCCGGTCACCGAACCCGGCGCCGTAGCTGTTGACGTTCTGCCCGAGCAGGGTCACCTCGAGCACGCCCTGGTCGACCAGCGCCCGCACCTCGGCCAGCACGTCGCCGGGACGGCGGTCCTGCTCGGTGCCGCGCAGCGCCGGGACGATGCAGAACGTGCAGGTGTTGGTGCAGCCGACGCTGATCGACACCCAGCCGGCGTAGGCGGATTCCCGCTTGGCCGGCAGGCTGGACGGGAAGACCTCGAGCGCCTCGACGATCTCCACCTGCGCCTCGGCGTTGTGCCGGGCCCGCTCCAGCAGCGCCGGCAGCGATCCGACGTTGTGCGTGCCGAAGACGACGTCGACCCACGGTGCGCGGCGGACGATCTCGCCGCGGTCCTTCTGCGCCAGGCACCCGCCGACGGCGATCTGCATGCCCGGGTGTGCGTCCTTCACCGGGCGGAGGTGGCCGAGGTTGCCGTAGAGCCGGTTGTCCGCGTTCTCCCGGACCGCGCACGTGTTGAGGACGACGACGTCGGCGTCGCCGTCCTCCGGTGCG
>JAOPWO010000308.1 GCA_025965635.1 Modestobacter sp.
GCCAGGCCTTGATGCCCACCACCGAGGGCTTGACCGCCTGCCAGATGTCGATGAACGGGTGGCCGACGACGAGCGCGTGCGCACCGGTGACCTGAGCGGCGATCCGGGTCTCCTTGGAGCCGGTCACCAGGTGGTCGACGAGCACGCCCAGTCGCCGTCCCGCCGACGGCTTGAACTCGCGCACGATGCCCGGCAGGTCGTCGACGCCGTGCAGCGGCTCGACGACGACGCCCTCGATCCGCAGGTCATGGCCCCAGACCTTCTCGACCAGTTCGGCGTCGTGCTTGCCCTCGACGTAGATCCGTCCCTCCCGCGCCACCCGGGCGCGGGCGCCGACGACGTAGGTCGATCCGGACGCACTGCGCTGCGGGCCGGACGGCGCGTTCTGCTTCGGGCGCACCAGCACGACGGGCCGGCCGTCGACCCAGAACCCGGGCCCGAGCGGATAGGCGCGCACCTTCCCGAAGCGGTCCTCCAGGTGCACGACGTCCTTCTCGCAGCGCACCACGGCGCCGACGAAGCCGCTGCTGGGGTCCTCGACGACGGTGTCCCGGGCGGCCTCGACCTCCGGGGACGGCTTCTTCTGCGTACGCGGGTGGACCAGGTTGTCGTACGGCGAGCGAGGAGGCACGTCCCCATGCTCGGCCCGGTCAGCGGCGGTCGGGCGGCGCGACACGCCCGGGGCGGCTCCGTTCGTCGCATCGGCGGCGTGTCGGGATCCGGGTGACGACGTCGTCCGGATCGTGCCGGCCCGGCCGAGGACGTCTCGTCCACCTGCACTTCCTCGCCGGTCGGGGCGGGCGCGCGACGTGGTCCGACGGGACCCCGCGGTGAGTGGATCAAGAACTGGTCGTTTCCGTAGGTGCTCGACGGGCAGTGACCTGTTCGAGACACGAGATCCCTGAGCTTGAGGAGCGGACCCCATGATCGGCACCGACACCCTCGACCGCGTGATCGGCGCAGACGTCTACGACGCCGACGGCGACAAGATCGGTACGGCCTCCGAGGTGTTCCTGGACGACCAGTCCGGCAACCCGGAGTGGGTCACGGTGAAGACCGGCCTGTTCGGCACCAAGGAGACGTTCGTCCCGATCCGGGACGCCGACCTCACCGGGAACGGCGTGCGCGTACCCGTCAGCAAGGCCGCGGTGAAGGACGCACCGAAGATCGACGCCGAGGGGCACCTGTCCCCGCAGGAGGAGCAGGAGCTCTACCGGCACTACGGCATGGGCACCGGCGCCGGCGGTCGCACGGACACCACGACCGCCGGGGGCCCCACCACCACCACCACCACGACGTCCGGCCGCACCGATACCACGTCGGCCGGGTTCAGCGACACCGGCACCACGGCGTCCGGGCGTCCGACGAGCGGGCAGGACGCCGACGACAGCAACCGGTACGGCACGGTCGGCCACGACACCTCCGGCCCGACCACGGACGACGCGATGACCCGGTCGGAGGAGCAGTTGCGGGTCGGCACCACCTCCGAGGAGGTCGGTCGTGCCCGGCTGCGGAAGTACGTCGTGACGGAGGACGTCAGCACCACCGTTCCCGTCTCGCGCGAGGAGGTCCGGGTCGAGCGTGAGCCGATCACCGACGGCAACGTCGGGAGCGCGCTGGACGGCCCCGCGATCAGCGAGGAAGAGCACGAGGTGACGCTGCACGCGGAGCGCCCGGTCGTGGAGAAGGAGGCCGTCCCGGTCGAGCGTGTCCGGCTGGACACCGAGGCCGTCACCGACGAGGTGACCGTGGATGAGACCGTCCGCAAGGAGCAGATCGACGCCGACGGCGACACCGACCTGCGCGGGGACAGCCCCCGCCGCTGAGGCCCCACGGCGCCCGCCCCGACTTCCCGGGGCGGGCGCCGTGCTGTCCGTGGCGGGTCAGCCGAGGCCGAGCTCCGTCCGCAGGACAGCGGCCGCGGCGGCCAGGGAGCGCATCTTGCCCTCGGCCGACGCTCGGGGCAGGTACTTCAGCCCGCAGTCGCTGGAGAGCACCAGCTTGTCGACGTCCACGGAGTCCAGCGCCCGGCGCACCCGGTCGGCGACGACCTCGGGCGTCTCGACCTCCGGGGTGGACAGGTCCAGGACGCCGAGGGCGATGCCCTTGCCGAGCAGGGGCCGCAGCGTCGTCGGATCCAGGTGCGACTGGGCGGTCTCCACGGAGACGGTGTGCACCGGGGTGTCGGCCAGCTCGGGGAGGAACGAGTAGCCCTCCGGTCGCTCGGCCACCATGGCCGCGTAGCCGAAGCACAGGTGCAGGTGGACCGGCCCGGGAGCTCCCTCGACCGCCCGGGTCACCGCCTCGGCTCCGTACTCGCGGGCGGTCTCGGGCCGGGCCTGCAGCCACGGCTCGTCGATCTGGACGATGTCGGCGCCGGCCGCGAAGAGGTCGGCGATCTCCTCGCGGACGATGTCGGCGTAGGCCAGCGCCAGTTCGCGGGCGCCGGCGTAGTGCTCGTCCTGGGATTGCTGGGCCATGGTGAACGGACCCGGCACTGTGATCTTGATGGTGCGGTCGGTGTGCGCGCGCAGGAACCGCACGTCGTCGGCCTGGATCGGGGCGGACCGGGCGATGGCCCCGACCACCCGGGGCACCGGGATGTCCAGCCCGGACCGGTTCGTCACGGTGCCCGGGGTGTCGACGTCGATGCCGTCCAGCGCGGTGGCGAAGTGGTTGGAGTAGGACTCCCGGCGGATCTCGCCGTCGGTGAGGACGTCCAGCCCGGCTTCCTCCTGGGAGCGGATCGCCACCAGGGTCGCGTCGTCCTGGGCCTCGGCGAGGAGCTCGGGCGCCACCCGCCACAGCTCGCGGGCCCGGACCCGGGGCGGGAAACGGTGGGCCAGCTTCTCCCGGTCGATCAGCCAGTCCGGCTGCGGCAGGCTGCCGACGACCATGGTGGGCAGCTTGGGGAGCGGTATGGGCACCGGCGTCCTTCCGTGGTGGCGGGGACGTCGTCCCCGCGGTGGTGTCCCACCATCCCAGCAGAGCGCGGGGACCGTCAGGCGGAGCGGTCGCCGGTGGGCAGCGGGTCGCCGGGTCGGGGCATGACGGGGGCGCCGGCCTCCTCCTCGAGCACGTCCGCGGCCGAGCCGACGATCAGGTGGTCGGGCCGGCCGAGGGCAACGGGGTCCTTGTCGGTGTAGTCGAAGCGATCCAGCACGTGCCGCATCGCCTCGAGCCGGGCGCGCTTCTTGTCGTTGCTCTTGATCACCGTCCACGGCGCGTGGGCCGTGTCGGTGTGCAGGAACATCGCCTCCTTCGCATCGGTGTATGCGGCCCACTTGTCCAGGCTGGCCAGGTCGGTCGGGGAGAGCTTCCACTGCCGCACCGGGTCGATCTGCCGCACGATGAACCGGCTGCGCTGCTCGCCGCGGGTGACGGAGAACCAGAACTTGACCAGGTGGATGCCGCTGTCGACGAGCATCCGCTCGAACTCTGGTGCCTGGCGCATGAACAGCAGGTACTCCTCGGCGGTGCAGTAGCCCATCACCCGCTCGACGCCGGCGCGGTTGTACCAGGACCGGTCGAACATGACGATCTCGCCGGCGGCCGGCAGGTGCTGCACGTAGCGCTGGAAGAACCACTGGGTCTTCTCGCGCTCGGAGGGCTTGTCCAGCGCGATCACCCGGGAGCCGCGCGGGTTGAGGTGCTCGGTGAACCGTTTGATGGTGCCGCCCTTGCCGGCGGCGTCGCGACCCTCGAAGACCAGCACCAGTTGCTGCCCGGTCTCCTTCACCCAGCCCTGCAGCTTGAGCAGTTCGATCTGCAGCTTCCGCTTCTCGATCTCGTACTCCCGGCGCTCCATCCGCTCGCTGTAGGGATAGCCCTCCCGCCACGTGTCGACCCGGCTCCCGTCGGGGGCGAACAGCTCCCGGTCGTCGTCCCAGTCCTCGTCGGAGCTCTCGTCGGGCAGCGCGTTGAGCCGCCACCGGCTGAGGTCGACGACGGGGGAGGGGAGGTCCTCGGGGGCGGTGTGCTGCAACTGGTCGGACACGGCGTCTCCGGAGGCAGGTGGCGGGATCCCGATGGTGCGCCCATGCGCGGGTACCGGGCGACCCGGATCACGCGCGGATGCCGGAGGCCGGTCGCGCGGAGGGTGCCCGGTCCAGCACGGGGAGCAGGCGCACCGTGAGGACGACGTCCCGCGCGGCGACCACGGCCGCCAGACCCCGCCGGTTGAGCGGGCCGGCCCCGAGCCCCGGCCGGCAGCGGACCTCGACCGGGCAGATCGGAGCGCCCGGATCGCCGGCGGCGACGGCCGGGGTGGACCGCCCGGCCGCGTCGAGGACCACGACGCCGGACCGTCTGACCAGCCGCCCCAGCACCGGCCACCCGGCCACCTCGGGAGTGGTGACGGGCAGGCCCGGGACGGCGGTGAGCAGCGCCAGCCCGGCGAGCCAGCCCAGCCGGTCGGCGACGAGGACGATGTGGCCCGGGCCGGTGCGCGGCCAGGCGACCGGGGCGGGGAGCACCTGGACCCGCACGCCGAGGGCGGTCAGCGCACGCGCGGCACCGCAGACCGCGAGCCGCCGACGTCCCCGGGCGCTGCTCAGCGGGGCCAGCGCCGACCGGGCGGCCGTCCCGGCC
>JAOPWO010000362.1 GCA_025965635.1 Modestobacter sp.
GTCCGCCGCGGCCCCGGCGAGCAGTTCGGCCACGGCCGACTGCATGGCGGTCAGGTGGGCGACGAGGTCGGCGACGGTCCAGCCGGGCAGCGCGGTGGCGTCCCACTGACCGGCCTCGACGGCGTCCACACGGTCGGTGACCAGGGCCTGGGCCCGCTGGAAGCGCTCGAGCAGTTCGGCTCGGGAGGACTCGGGCATGCATCCAGTCAAGCGCAGCCCGGACGCAGCGGGGCCCGGCGCCCCGTGTGGGGTGCCGGGCCCTGCTGTGCGGTGCGGCCTCAGTAGGTCGGCAGCGCCTTGTCGATCCGGGTCGCCCAGGCGGTGACGCCGCCCTGCACGTGGACGGCGTCCTTGAAGCCGGCCGCCTTGACCGCGGCCAGCGCCTCGGCGGAACGGACACCGGTCTTGCAGTGCAGCACGATCGGCCGGTCCTGCGGCAGCTGGGACAGCGCCCGGCCGGACAGGATCTCGTCCTTCGGGATCAGCTTCGCGCCCGGGATCGACACGATCTCGTACTCGTTGGGCTCCCGGACGTCGATGAGCTCGAAGTCCTTGCCGGCGTCCATCATGTCCTTGAGCTCGTCGACGGTGATCGTCGAACCGGCGGCGGCCTCCTGGGCCTCCACCGAGACGACGCCGCAGAAGGCCTCGTAGTCGATGAGGCCGGTGATCGGCTCACCCTCGGGGTCCTTGCGCACCTTGATCTCGCGGAAGGTCATCTCCAGGGCGTCGTAGACCATCAGCCGTCCCAGCAGCGTCTCGCCGATGCCGGTGATGAGCTTGACCGCCTCGGTGGCCTGGATGGCGCCGACCGTCGCGCAGAGCACGCCCAGGACGCCCCCTTCGGCGCAGGAGGGGACCATGCCGGGCGGCGGCGGAACCGGGTAGAGGTCGCGGTAGTTCGGCCCGTGCTCGTTCCAGAAGACCGACACCTGGCCGTCGAAGCGGTAGATCGAGCCCCACACGTACGGCTTGTCCAGCAGCACGCAGGCGTCGTTCACCAGGTAGCGGGTGGCGAAGTTGTCGGTGCCGTCGACGATGAGGTCGTACTGGCTGAAGATCTCCTCGACGTTCGAGCTGTCCAGCCGCGTCTGGTGCAGCCGGACGTCGACGTTGGGGTTGATCTCCTTGACCGAGTCACGCGCGCTCTCGGCCTTCGAGCGGCCGACGTCGGACTGACCGTGGATGATCTGGCGCTGCAGGTTCGACTCGTCGACGGTGTCGAACTCGACGATGCCGAGGGTCCCGACACCGGCCGCGGCCAGGTACATCAGCACCGGGGAGCCCAGGCCACCGGCCCCCACGGCCAGCACCTTGGCGTTCTTGAGCCGCTTCTGCCCGTCCATCCCCACGTCGGGGATGATCAGGTGGCGGCTGTAGCGACGAACCTCATCGATCGAGAGGCCGTCGGCGGGCTCCACCAGGGGTGGCAACTGCACGGAGTGCTCCTTCGCGACTGCGGGTACCGGCAGGACCGATCGGCCTTCGCCGACGTCCTCTGCTCTCCAACAGCGTGGCATGCCGCTCTCTTCCCGACCCCGGCGCAGCCGGTCCGCGGACTCGTCGCGGGGGTCGGAGGCTCCCCGGTGTGGACACGGGAAACGGCCCGGCTCACGCCGGGCACGGCACGCGGACGCGGTCGGCGCGCGGAGCGCGACGACGGATCGCGACTACGGATACGGCCACGCGTTCTTTATGCAGCCGTCCAGCCCGAGCGTCTGCTGGTGCATGACCGGGGCGACCCGTCCGCGCCCCGCGCAGGGCTCGTGCCCGTTGCCGAGCGCGTGGCCGACCTCGTGGTTCACCACGTACTGGCGGTAGGTCCGGATGTCCCCGGCGTAGTCGGGGACGGCGGTCTCCCAGCGGGCCAGGTTGATCACCGCCCGCTCGCCGAAGCGGCAGGACGTGTACCCCCCGGTGCCCACCCCGGGGCAGTAGCGCTCCATGCTCCCGGGGCTGACCCGGCTGACCCGGACGTCGTAGGCGCCGGCCGGGGCCTCGGCGGCGCCGACGCGCTGCACCGACATGCGCCCGCCGTTGCCCCAGGACCGGGGATCGCCGAGGGTCGCCTCGACGGCCGCGGCGAAACCGGCGCCGTCCACGTCGATGCCGTCCTCGACCTCGACGACGAACCGTTGCAGCGGCCCGGACCCGTGGACGCCGGAGCTCCCGTCGACGACGGCGAGCGTCCCGGCGCCCTGCTCGACGTAGTCCGGGGTGTCCGGGGCGGCCGGCGCGTCGGTGGGCACGCCCTCCCCCACCGCCGGCGCCTGCATCTCGGCCGGCGGCTCGGCGGCGGCCGACCCGGTGCCGACCAGGGTGGACTGCGCAGCAGCGGACGGCGCGGCGGGGTCGGTGACGCTGGTGGCCGCCACGTCGACCAGGGCGAGCAGGGTGGCCACGGTGAGCAGTGGGACGGCGTAGGCGCGCCAGCCGTGGCGCCGGACGAAGCGCCGGACCCGCCCTCCGGACTCCATCCGGCGCGGTGCGTACCGGACCGGGTCACGGCGGGCGACGAGTGGCCCGGGCACCCCGGCGTGTGGACCCCGCTCGGCCCCGCGCACCGTGTGCACGTCCGATCGGGTCACACGGCCCAGGTTCTCACGGCCCGGCGCCGACGGGGGAGACGTCGGGGGACGTCGTCGTGGCGGCCGGCGACTCAGGCGCGCTCGGACGCCGGTTCGCGGACGGGCCTGGCACCCTGGGCGGCCGCCGACCGGCGGGCTGCGTCCTCGGCGAGCGCGAGCACCGCCCGGGCCGTCGCCTCCGGCGCCTCGAGCATGGCCAGGTGGCCGACCCCGGGCTGCACCTGCAGTCGCGCGTCGGGCAGCGCGGCGGCCAACCGGGGCGCGAGCGCCGGGTCGACCAGGCGGTCGCGGTCGCCCCAGACCACCAGCGAGGGAACCCGCACCGACCGGGCCATCCGCCAGGCATTGGCCCGCCCCAGCCGCAGGTAGGAGGTCATCAGCCCGCGCAGGCTGCGGGTCAGTGCCTGCCCGGCCCATGGCTGGGCGTCGTGCTCCCGCAACTCCTCGACCGCCTCGGCCAGCCGGGCCTTCGGCACCCGGGACGGGTCCCCGATGCACATCTGGACCAGTCCCCGGACGCGCTGCTCCGGGCTCACCCCGGCCAGCCGCTTCTCGGCCAGCGCCGGCACCCCGGGCAGCAGCACCAGCGCGATCGCCCGGTCGAACGCCGCCGGCACCCGGTAGACCGGCATGGCCGCGGAGATCAACGTCAGCGTGGCCACCAGGTCCGGACGACGGGCGGCGACCCAGACGCTGACCAGCCCACCGAGCGAGTTGCCCAGGAGGTGCACGGGCCGTCCGCGCCCGGGACCGGGCCGGTCCACCACCCACTCCAGCACGTCGACCACGGCCTGCACGTGCCGCTGCATCGAGTAGGTGCCCCGCGGGGGCGGCGCGGACCGGCCGAAGCCGGGGAGGTCGAGGGCGTACCCGTCGAACCGCACGGCGAGCAGGGCGGCCAGGTCGGTCCAGTTGGTGGAGGCGCCGCCGAGCCCGTGCACGTAGAGCGCGCGCTCCGAAGGGGCGTCGTCGCCGGGCTCGCCGTCGCCGCCGACCGGGCCGACCCAGGGGGTGTGCCGGACGAAGACCGGGCCCCCGGTCACCGGGACCTGCTGGCCGGGCCACGGCGGCACGAGAGCCCGGGACCGTGGCAGGGGGACGTCGGAGAGGCGGGCGTCGGTCACCCCATGACGGTAAGCCGCAGGCGCACCCGGGGTCGCGGAGGCGACGCGCCGGTAACATCGGCCCGCCATGCAGCCCAGCCGACCCGCGCCCGACTCCGCGTCGACGTCCGCCCGTCGCACGTCCCGGCTGCCGCGCGGGGCCCGGCGTCAGCAGCTGCTGCGGGCCGCCCGCGACGTCTTCGTCGCGCAGGGCTTCCACGCGGCCGCGATGGACGACATCGCCGACCGTGCCGGGGTCAGCAAGCCCGTGCTGTACCAGCACTTCCCCGGCAAGCGGGAGCTGTACCTGGCACTGCTGGAGCAGCAGGTCGACGAGCTGAGCGACCGGGTGCGCGAGGCGATGGCCGGGACCGACGACAACCGGATCCGCGTCGACGGGGCGGTCGGTGCCTACTTCGACTTCATCGACGCCGAGGGCGAGGCCTTCCGGCTGGTCTTCGAGTCCGACCTGCGCAACGACACCGAGGTCCGCGCGGCCGTCGACCGGGGCGCCCGGCAGTGCATCGAGGCCATCGCGGAGGTCATCGCCGTCGAGACCGGCGCCGATCCGGAGCGGGCGCTGCTGCTGTCGGCGGGCATGACCGGGCTGGCCGAGACGAGCGCCCGCTGGTGGCTGGCCGGCAAGGGCACGCTGTCCCGGGACGAGGCGGTGGCGCTCATGTCGTCGCTGGCGTGGCGCGGCATGTCCGGATTCCCTCTGCGCGAGGACGACAGCGGGCCCGGCTGACCGCCCGCGTTCGCTGTCGGCGCACCCGCCGCGGCAGGTCGGCTGCCCCCGCTGGACTAGCGTGGGCGGGCAGCAGTCCGACTTGAGGAGGCATCTCCACGTGGAAGTAAAGATCGGTGTCCAACACTCGCCCCGTGAGCTGGTCATCGACAGCCCCAAGACGCCGGACGAGATCGCGGCGGAGGTGTCCAAGGCGATGACGGCGGCCAAGGACGGCCTCCTGACCCTGGTCGACGAGCGGGGTCGCCGCATCGTCGTCCCGACCGACCGGATCGCCTACGTCGAGATCGCCGAGGCAGACCAGCGGCGGGTCGGCTTCATCGCCGGCTGAGCACCCAGCAGGACCTGAGGGAACGGCCCCGGTGCAGGTGCCCGCGCCGAGCGTGGGGGGCACCGGGGTCCTTCACGGGCTGAGTCCCAGGGCCCGCATGCGGTGCCCGTGGGCGGTGGTGATCCGCTGCAGCAGCTGCCCCACCCCGGCGAGATCACCGGTGCCGCCGATGATCAGCTCGGCGAGCCGGTCGTTGTCCGCGATGACCGCCTGCGACTGCGTGAGCGCCTCGCCGACCAGCCGCCGCGCCCACAACGCCAGCCGGCCCGCCACCGTCCGGTCGGCGGCGATCGCCGCCCGGACCTCGCGTACGGCGAAGTCCGCGTACCCGGTGTCGGCCAGCACCTCCTCGACCAGCGTCCGGTCGGGCTGAGGCAGGAACGCGGCGATCTCCCGGTAGAAGTCGGTGGCCAGCCCGTCCCCGACGTAGGCCTTCACCAGCCCCTCCAGCCAGGTGCTGGCCCGGGTGCTGTCGTGGAAGGCGTCCAACGGGACGACGAAGGGTGCCATCGCCGTGGCCGGCTCCACACCCAGCTCCCGCAGCCGCGCGGTCAGCCGCTGGTGGTGGGCGACCTCGGCAGCCGCCATCCGGGCGAGCGCGGAACGGCCGTCCAGCGTGGGCGCCAGCCGGGCGTCCTCCGCCAGCCGGTCGAAGGCGGTCAACTCGGCATAGGCCAGCACGCCGAGCAGATCGGGCACAGCTCGCTCGTCGACCCCGGCCACGCACGTCCTCCGTCCCCGCGCGGGTGCGGTCCCGGCGCGCGCAGCGAGGCTAACCGGCGCCGCAGGTTAGGATGGGAGCAACGGGCCGCCAGGCTCGTTGCCTGGAATGCAATCCTTGTGCGCTGATGATCGCTGGACCTCATCACCGAGACCGGCCCCACCGTGGGCCGTCTCCCGGGCAGTCTGTTCCAGACACCCGGTCTGCTGGCCGCGTCGGCGCGTGGACGAATGATCCCGGAACCGACCCCGGGCCGGCATGCGTCGCCGGGAAACGCCCGATCGTGGGCACCGCCGACGACCCGGTCCCCCACCAGACCGAGGCGAGAGAACTGACCTCCACCGAGAACGCTCCCGACAGCACGCCCGCCGACATCCCGGCCGCACCCGCGCTGGACCATGCCGAGACCGGCGCACCCGCCCCCGAGGAGATCGAGCAGCAGGTCGAGGAGCTGGGCGGCGCCCCCGTCGCCAGCGACAGCCCGCTGTTCAGCGACTTCGACGTGCACCCCGACATCGTGGCCGCGCTGGCCGAGGTCGGGATCACCCGGACCTTCGCCATCCAGGAGCTGACCCTCCCGCTGGCGCTGGCCGGCAACGACCTCATCGGTCAGGCCCGCACCGGCACCGGCAAGACCCTGGGCTTCGG
>JAOPWO010000371.1 GCA_025965635.1 Modestobacter sp.
GGCGCTCCGGCTCGGCCTGCCGGGATGGGGACTGCTCGCCGCCGAGGTGCTGCTGCTGGCGGCGCTGTCCGGGGTGCTCGCGGCCAGCGCCTGGTCGATCGGCGCGCGCGCCGGGCGGCACCACTACGGGCTGGTGCCCGGGTCGGCGCGGCGTCAGGAGCGCGGGCTGTGGGGACGGGTGGCCGGCGTCCCGGCGCCGACGGTCGACCGGCCCCTCGTCCCGTGGCTGTCCGGGACGCTGAGCGAGCTGGCCGGCCTGCCGGTGACCACGGTGCTGCGCTTCGGGCACCTGTGGTGGGGCGTCGGCCGGTACCGGCCCGGCCACCCGCCCCCGGACGCGGACGAGGTGGCCCGGGACGCCCGCCGACGGCGGGTCGACCTCCAGCTGATGACGTCGGAGCTGGTCCAGCAGCGCGCCCACCGGTTCCCGCTGCTGCCCGCCGACCCCGATTCCGGCCAGGAACAGCTCTACGTGCAGGTGACCGACCTGGCCCGGCCCGGCTGCGAGGTCTTCCCCACGGAGGTCGTCCGCGCGCTGGTCGACGGCCGGCCGACGATCCGCGGGCGGGACGCCACGGCCGGGGGTGCGGTGGTGGAGCTCTGCCCGCTGCCGCCGCCGGACGAGCTGCCCGTGGTGTTCGCCGTCCGGCTCAGCCTGTCCCTGCCCGGCCTCTTCGAGGGCGTCCGGCTGTACCGGCGGGTCCGGCCGACGACGGTGCGCGACGAGTTCGGCCGGCCGCTGCAGCGCGACGGCGCCACCCTGGTCTTCCCCGGACCCGGCTCTCCGGACGGGACGCCGATCTGGGTCGAGGAGCTGTGGGCCACCGACGGCGGCGTCACCTCCAACTTCCCGATCCACTTCTTCGACTCGGTGCTGCCGCTGTGGCCGACGTTCGGCATCAACCTGCAGCCGCACCCGCCCGGGGCCGCGCACCAGGACGTCGAGCTGCCCCAGGACTGGCAGCGCCCGGCCGGGGCGCACGCCCCGCTGGCCGACGGCCTGGTCTCCTTCGTGGCCGCCGTCCTCGCCACCGCACTGGGCTGGCGGGACGCCGCCCAGTCGGCGATGCCGGGCTACCGCGGCCGGGTCGCCTGGGTGCGCCAGGGGAGTGGCGAGGGCGGGGTCAACCTGTTCATGGACCGGGAGACGATCGCGACCCTGGCGCTCCGCGGCGCGCTCGCCGGCGCCCGGCTGGCCAAGCGGTTCCGGGCCGACGAGTGGTGGCACCGGCATCAGTGGCTCCGGCTCCGCACCTCCCTGGAGGACCTGGAGCAGCTGCGCGGCACGGTCAGCGGCGGGTCGCGCGACCCGGGCTACCGCGCGCTGCTGGACGACGGCGGGGCCGACGTCCTGCAGGCGCTCATCGACGCGGACGTCCGCGGCGACCCCGCCGAGCCGCCGGCCGGTTCCTGGTACACCTCACGCGACCCGGGCCGGTTCTTCGCGGCCGCAGCGGACCTGCGGGAGGCGATCACCGGCCCGGCCCCCCAGCCGCTGCTGGAGGAGGGCGCGCCGCGCCCCGCGCCGGAGCTGCGGCAGGTGCCGCCGGAGTGAACCCGGCTCAGCGCGTGGTCCGGCCGCCCCAGCTTGCCGACCTGACCGTCCGGTCGAACGCCCGCGAGCCGATCGCGCAGACCTCCACCCGGGACGGCGGCGCCGTCACGGTGGTGGCCAGCCACTCAACGTCCAAGAGCGCGACCGGCACCGGCGACGACGCCGACACCGGGCGGGGCGCCGGCACCGGCGACCGGGTCCGGCAGTCGCGGTCGCTGGCGGCCTTCACCGACGCGCTGCGCGCGCGGACCGGTGACCCGGACCCCGGCCGGTACAGCTACGTCTTCGGCGGCTGGTCGGGATCGCTGGACCATGCGCTGGCCACCGCGGAGCGGACCGCGAAGGTGACGGACCTGGTGCACGGGGACATCAACCCGGGGGAGTCCGCCGCCTACCAGCACAGACCGGTGGCGCCGCGGAGTGCGTCCGCTAGCGCGACGGCGCCCCGACCCGGTACGCCTGCCACTCGTCGGAGCCGTGACCCAGCGCGACGGCGTGGGTCAGCCGCAGGCTGCCGGCCAGCCAGAGCAGCACGTCGTGCAGCCGCAGCCGGGTCAGCGGGACGCGGCCGGCCGGCGCGGGGAGCAGCGCGGCGACCCGTGCTTCCAGGGCCGCGAAGCCGGCCGCGTTCGCCCGCAGCTCGCGGTGCACAACGGCCTCCACGCCGCTGTCGCCCTCGCGCAGGTGCGGCCACAGTTGCCGGCGGGTGGTCGTGCTGACGTGCGGCAGCAGCGCGGGGTGCCGCCGGTGCAGCGCGGCCGAGACGTGCTCGGGGCGGACGCCGTCGGCCTCGGCGCAGCGCCCCCAGATCTCCCGGAGGGTGCCGCCCACCGTGCCCGGCTCGTCGAGGACGCAGAACTCGCCGTCCGGCAGGGCCCAGAACGCCCGGCCGGCGGCCCGACTGACCGCGGCCTCGGTGAGCGGGCGGACGTCGTCGAGCGCACGGCGCACCGCCGTCCAGCCGGCCGGGTCGAGCCGGCCGTGCAGGCCCTCGGCGAGCAGGACGTCGCCGTCCCCGGGGTCGCCGCTGCTGACCTCGGAGGTGTCGAAGCGCTCGAAGCCGAAGGCCTGCACCGAGTACCACCGCCCCTCGGGGTGGTCGGGGGAGCGGAAGCGCAGCGGGCGCCGGCCGCGGGCGTAGCCGAGCACCGCGGCGAGGGCGGTGTCCCAGGGCAGCGGGTCGGGGCCGGCGCTGGGCAGGTCCAGCGCCGGCAGCGCGGTCGCCGGGGCGGGGACGAGGTCTGAGGGGGCCGGTCGGTCCATCACGCCTCGCCCCCTGCCGAACGTCGTCCGCTCCAGGATGGCACCGCCCCGGCGTCAGGCCGGGCTGACGTCCTCGACGTCGAAGCTGTACATCGTGGCCCCGCCGGTGGCGAAGGTGGCGACGTCGGCGCCCGCCGCCGCGCCGGCCGCCGAGGTCATGCCCGCGCCCATCGCCTCGGCGGACTCGAAGTCCAGCGCCGCGACCAGGTAGACCCCCGGCGTGCTGCCGTCCAGCGACCGGGCGTGCCCGATCGTGTACCGCTGCAGTCCGGGGATGGTCTGGGCGAGGCCGATGTGGACGTCCCGGTAGTGCCGGTCGAACGCGGCCGGGTCGGTGGGCTGTCCGTACTCGACGACCAGTCTGTGCACCATTGCGTTGCCTCCTCGTCCCCGCCGGCGCTCCTGCCGGCGGCACCGGGGTCAGCCAACCAGTCCCGAGCGGATCGGCCCACCCGGGCCGGTCAGCGGGGCGGGGTGGGCAGCCGGCCGATCCCCCCGGCGCCGTGGTCGGCCGGGACCTCCTCGCCGGCCGCGACCGGCCCGGGCGGGGTGCCCTCGCCGAACGGGCAGCCGCCCATCTCGTCGCGGCCGTGCTCGGTCAGCCAGTCCGAGGTGTCCGGCCCGAGCGGGACGATCCGGGTCGGGTTGATGTCGGCGTGCACGACGAAGTAGTGCTGCTTGATCGACGGGAAGTCGGTGGTGTCGCCGAACCCGGGTGTCTGGAACAGGTCCCGGGCGTAGGCCCACAGCACCGGCATCCCGGTGAGCTTCTGCCGGTTGCACTTGAAGTGGTTGTGGTAGACGGTGTCGAACCGGGCCAGCGTGGTGAACAGCCGGACGTCGGCCTCGGTGATCGACCCGCCCATCAGGTACCGCTGGCCGGCCAGCCGCTCGGACAGCCAGTCCAGGGCGGTGAACAGCCGGTCGTAGGCCCGGTCGTAGGAGCGCTGCGAGCCGGCGAAGCCGCAGCGGTACACGCCGTTGATGACCTCGGTGAAGATCCGCTCGATGACCTCGGCCATCTCGTCGCGCAGCGGCTCGGGCCACAGGTCGGGGGCGCCCTCGCGGTGGTGCGCCGTCCACTCGGTGGAGAAGTCCAGCGTCATCTGCTTGAAGTCGTTGGTGACGACAGCGCCGGTCGGGACGTCGACCATCGCCGGCACGGTGATGCCGCGGCTGTACTCCGGGTCGCGGGCGAGGAAGGCCTCCTGCAGCCGCTCGTAGCCCAGCACCGGGTCCCGGCCACCGGGGTCCTCGTCGAAGGTCCAGCTGCGCTCGTCGTGGGTGGGCCCGCAGATCCCCAGCGAGATCACCGGTTCGAGCCCCAGCAGCCGGCGGACGATCACCGCGCGGTTGGCCCACGGGCAGGCGCGCGCGACGACGAGGCGGTAGCGACCGGCCTCCACCGGCCACGGGCTGGACCCGTCGGCGGTGATCCGGTCGGTGATGTAGTTCTGGTCCCGCTGGTAGTCCTGCCCGGGCTGGACGTAGCCGGAGCCTTCCTGGTCGTTGCTCACCGCCCCAGCTTGGTCGATCCGCGGCGGTCCCGCCGCCCCGGGGACGCTCCGGCCGGGGCCGGACGGTGACCGGACACGGTCGGACGGCCGCGGCGAGCTCGTCGCGGACGGGCAGCCCGAGGAGGTCGAGCAGCCGGACGACGGTGTCCTCGACGACGTCCTCCTCGCCCCGCCCGTGGCCCTCCTCGGCGATCAGCGGGCGCAGCTGCGCCGGCTCCGGAGCCCGGCTCAGCGTCGTGGCCGCCCAGCCGGCAAAGGCATCGACCTCGGCGGGGACGTCGACCGGCTGGCTGGCGTCGGGGTCGGCGAGGAAGTCGCGCGGCTGCGCGCCCAGGTGGAACCGGCCGAGCCCGGGCGGAGCGGGCCGGTAGTCGATGGTGGCGGTGTCGCTGTCGTGCACGTCGACCACCCGTTCGGGGCCCGCGCCGCTGCGCTCCTGCCACTGACCGTCGCGGAGGATGGAGGTGCCGGAGTAGCCCGCCGGACCACCCTGCCCCGCGGACGGCCGTCCGGGGGGCAGGCGCGTGCGTCAGGCCATCTCGGGCACCCGCAGGTGCGCGAAGACCAGGTCGAACTCGGCCACCTCGGTGATCCGCACGCCGGTCATCTGCACGAACTCGTCGCGCATGGCCGCGATCTGCCGGGCCGACCGGTTCATGGTCGCCCGGTCGAGGTAGCTGATCGCCGTCGCCGATCGGCCGGTGTGCCGGTCGACGAGTTGGCTGACGCTGCAGAAGCCGGGGACGTCCTCCAGCTCGGGGACCATGCTGAAGGTGAAGACGTCGAGGTCGCGGTCGAGCTGCGGGGGTTGGGTGTGCCCCCAGTACACCCGGGCGCAGGCGCTCTCGCCGGTGGGCCGGAGCCGGTGCACCCGGGCGATCTCCCACTCGGCCACCTCGGGTTCGCCGCCGAGCACCCGGGCCGCGTCGGTGCGCAGCGCGCCGGCGCTCTCACCGTGCAGGCGCATGTCCTCCTCGCTGCCCCAAGCGGTGGTGATGATGCACCGGCCGGAGTCGCGGTCGGCGAGCATCGACAGCCCGACCCAGCCCTCCAGCTCCAGCAGCCGGGGCCAGGCGTGGTCGCGGACGCGGGCGATGCCGTCGTCCACGGCGTGCGGGACGCCGCGGACGGTGGTGCTCCTGGCATGCATGCCGTGCTCCTCCCGAGCCGGGCGGCGCCTCCGGCGGCGTCGCCGAGTCGGACCACTGTGCGCGTCGCCGTGGGAATCGGTCCGGCTCGCGGCAGATGCCGACCGTCGTCCGCAGCCTGGATGCGGCGCGTGCGAACGGAGCGCTCAGGGGCAGGCACGCTCCGGCGTCCGCCCGGGGAATGGTGCCGCTGCGTGCCCAGGGTCTCGCGCTCCGTGCCTTGACCGTGGACCGGCTGTGCTCCGACGCTGGGCGCCCGAGGACGTCCGGAGGAGGACATCATGAGCCGCAGCGACATCGACGCCCTGAACACCATGTTCGTGCAGGGGCTGACGACGGGGGACGCCGCCCTGGTGGCGTCGGTCTACGGCACCGGAGCGCACCTGATGCCGCCCGGCTCCGATGTGGTCGCCGGCGCCGCGATCCAGCAGTTCTGGCAGGACGTGATCGACTCCGGCGTCTCCGGCGGTGCGCTGGACACCGTGGCGTTCGAGGAGCACGGCGACGTGGCGGTGGAGGAGGGCGTGTACCGGATGGAGGTCGGCGACCAGGTGGTCGACCACGGCAAGTACATCGTCGTGCACCGCCGTCAGGACGACGGGTCGTGGAGGCTCGGCACCGACATCTGGAACAGCAGCCGGCCGGAGGCTGCGCCCGGCGCCTGATCCACGGCTGGTCAGGCGCGCTCGGCCGGTTCGGCGTGCTCCGTGGCGTCGTCGTCCGGGGTGTCCTTGAGGAACAGGTACCAGTAGGACGTGGCGACGAAGACGACGGCGCCGACCAGATTGCCGGCGCCGGCGAGCAGCCAGTTGACCAGGGTCTCGCCCCAGCCGACGTCGGGGACCCCGGCGAAGATGGCCGCGGGCAGGAAGAACATGTTGGCCACCACGTGGTCGAAGCCCATCGCCACGAACGCCATGATGGGGAAGAACAGCGCCAGGATCTTGCCGGACACCGAGGTGGCGGCCAGGGACATCCACACGGCCAGGCAGACCAGCCAGTTGCAGCCGACACCGCGCAGGAACACCTGCCAGGCGGACTCGTGCAGCGCCTTGCCCTCGGCGATCGAGGCGAGCCGCTCGTAGGTGAGCAGCGGGCTGCCGGTGGCGTCGGCGTCGCCGATGACACCGGTCTGGACGGCGAGGAAGAACGCGACGAACAGCGCGCCGAGCAGGTTGCCCACCAGCACCAGTGTCAGGTTCGTGACCACGTCGACGCCGGTGATCTTGCCGCGCATGGCGCCGAGCGGGACCAGCATCATGTTGCCGGTGGCCAGGTCGGAGCCGGCGATGAGCACCAGCACCAGGCCGAGGGTGAAGGCCGCGCCCATGAACAGCGTGGGCAGCGTGCCCCACCGGGCGGGGTCCAGCCCGGAGGAGACGGTGATCGCGACCAGGGCGCCGAAGGCGATGTAGGCGCCGCCGAGGAACGAGCTGACGAGCACCCGGTCCCAGGTGCGGTGGGTCTTCTTCGACCCCGTCGCGGCGGCGACCTGGGCCATCTCCTGCGGTTCGCGAGCGGTCATCGGAGCTCCCGGTGCGACACGGCGACGGTTGCGGGCAGTGTGCCCCGGGCGGCAAGGTGTCCGCAGCTCAGGACGCCCCGGAGCCCCTACCCCGTCAAGCCCCGGCGCTGCGGGGCTGAAGCTCAGTCGTTGCCGCGACCGTTCCCGTTCCCGCGGCCGTTGTCGTTGTCCCGGTCCCGCCACCGGTCCCGGTTCTCGGCGGGGTCCTGGTCCTCGTCCGGGGACTCCTCGTCCCACCAGTCACTGTCCGGTTCCGGTTCCGGTTCCGGTTCGGGTTCGGGTGTCTGGGTGACGACGACGGTCTCCGGGGCGGGCGCGGGAGGCGGCGGCGGCGGAGCGACGGCGTGGGTGAGCGTCACCGGGCTGCCCGGCGTCAGCTCGCCGACCGGGTCGACCGCGATGACCGTGCTGTCGGGGACGTCGGTGGTGGTCAGCGGCCGCAGGGTGACCGCGAGCCCGAAGGCCGACAGCTCGGCCTGCACCTCGTCGACCGGCCGGCCGATGTAGTTGCCCGAGGCGAGCAGCAGCCGCTGGACCGTCGGTGTGGGGGCGGCGGTGGTCGTCGGCGTCGGGGTGGTGCCGGCCGCCGACGGGGTGTCGGTCCCGAAGGTCTGCACGATGCCGGCGACGATGCCGGCGACGGCGAGCACCGCGACCAGCGGGACGAGCAGTCGCCGGCGGCTCGGTGGTGGAGCGCCGTCCGGCTCGTCGCGCAGGTGGTCCGCGGTGAGCACCGGGATGTCGGAGGACTGGGTTGCGGGCTGCGGTGGGACTGTCGTCGCAGGGCCGCCGACCACCGGCAGCACGGCGGTGGAGGAGGGAGCCGGCCGGTCGGCCGTGATGGGTGCGGCCAGCGGCCGGCCGTCGCGGGTGTCCTCGATCGCGGCGCGGAAGGCGGCACCGTCGGCGAAGCGCTGCGCCGGGTCTTTGGCCATCGCCCGCTCCACCAGTTGCCGGAGCTCGGTGGGGACGTCGTCCGGCAGCGGCGGGGGCGTCTCGTTGATCTGCTTGAGCGCGATCTCCACCGAGCTCGCGCCGGAGAACGCCCGGCGGCCGGCCAGGCACTCGTACGCCACGACGCCGAGGGAGTACACGTCGCTCGGCGCGCCGGCCCGGATGCCGCGGGCCTGCTCGGGGGCGAGGTACTGCGCCGTCCCGATGACCTGGCCGACCTGGGTGAGCGGCACGCTGGCCGCCGACCAGGCGGCGCCGAAGTCGGTGATCTTGACCTCGCCGGTGCGGCCCATGAGCAGGTTGCCGGGCTTGATGTCGCGGTGCACGATGCCGAGCGCGTGCGCGGCCGCCAGCCCGGCGGCGGCCTGCTGCAGCACGTCGAGGGTGCGCGCGGTGCTCAGCCGCGGCTCCCGGGCCAGCAGCGTCGACAGCGACTCGCCTTCGACGAGTTCCATGACCAGGTAGGCCAGGTGCTCGTCGGAGCTGGGCCCGGGCAGCACCTCGCCGTAGTCGAACAGCGTCGCGACGTTGGGGTGCACCAGCTGGGCCGTGTGCTGGGCCTCGGCCCGGAAGCGCGCCAGGAAGTCGGCGTTGCCGGTGTACTCGCTGCGCAGCATCTTGACGGCGACGTCCCGGTCCAGCCGGGTGTCCCGCGCCCGCCAGACCTCGCCCATGCCGCCGGCGGCGATCAGGGAGACCAGTTCGTAGCGCCCGCCGAAGGTGCGGCCCTCCGGCATCACCACGTCCCCTCCCTCTTCGCCGGCTGGCTGCCGACCTGTTCGACCACACCATCCCACCTGGCGGCGCGGAGGGCGCGGACCGCAGCGCGGCAGGCCGGGCGGACCGTGCTCACCGGTGGTTCCATGCTGGGTCCGCTGGCAGCACCACCGACCGGGGGTCGGCCGCAGGATGACCCATCCGGAAGGGCACACCGACCCCTGCCCGTCTCGGTCGCCTCCGACGGGCCGCCGTCCCCGGGCGGCGAGGGGAGCGACGTGGTGCGTGGCGAGCTCGCCGGGGTGTCGCGACGGCGTGAGCAGTGGGCGCTCGAGCAGTCGCCGCAGGCGGCGGTCCAGCTGGTGGTCGAGACGGCCCGCGCCGCGGTCCCGGTCTCGGCGGTCGACCTGCGCGCAGAGCTCCGCTGGCCCGGCTCCACCCGCCGGGCGATGGACAAGGGGGCGATGAGCGTGCTCGCCGTGCCGACCCCGCGGCGGCCGCCGACAGGGCCGCCTTCGCGCTCTACAGCACGCGGGTCGACGGCCTGGACGCCCCGGCGGGTCAGGCGGCTGCCTGCACCGGGATCTCGGCCGTGGCGGCCTCCGCGAACAGCACGTGCACCTGCTCGTCGTCCTGCTCGGGGGTGTCGATGAGCTCGGTGGCCGGCTCGACGATCGCGGCGGCGGAGACCAGGACGACGGGAAGCTCGACGGCGGTCAGCGCTTCGGGCGACACCGTCACCGGGACGTCCACGGGAGCCTCGACGGGCGCCTCGACGGCGACCTCCGCCGGCGCCGCGACGGCCACGGGGGCCATCGGCAGCATCGCGGGCTCCTCGGCCAGCAGCACCGGCGCCATCGGCAGCATCGCGGGCTCCTCGGCCAGCAGTACGGGGGCCATCGGCAGCATCGCAGGCTCCTCGGCCAGCAGCACCGGGGCCATCGGCTCGGCCGCAACGGCGGGGGTCACCGGCTCGGCTGGGACGGCCGGCTCGTCGGCCTCGACCGGGAGCGGGGTCATCGTCGGCAGCGCTGGGACGGACCGCACGGCGGGCGCCTCCCACAGCCGGGCCAGGAAGGCGAGGTGGGCCAGGCCCTCCTCATAGGTGCGCGCGATGGCGGTCAGGCACTCGGCCGTCTGGTCCTCGACCGAGACGTCCCCGTCGAATCCGAGAATGGTCACGCCCCACTCATCGGCGCACCCCGGTGCGACCGTGACCACGTCCGGCCATCGGGTTTTCGGCTGTCGCCGTCGCCGCGCCGCAGAGGCGTGGCTCAGCCGATCCGCAGCCCGCGCCGCCATGACTCGAAGTCGAGACTGTCGGTCTCCCGCAGCTCGACGTGCCACCACAGCTTCGCGCTCAGCGCGATGACCCCGGCCGAGGCCAACAGTGCCCACACGGTGAGCGCCCACATCCACCAGTCCACCGGATCCCCCTGCGTTCAGCGGCGTTGTGATCACACAGTGAAGGCGGAACGGATCGACCCGCAACGGCTGGCGAGCCGGGTCACCCGGACGAGCGGGGTGGCGGTCGAGGTCGGCCGGGATGTGGCCCGAAGCGGTGCTGCGGTCAGGCGGGGTGGCGGGCGCTGCGGCGCGCCGCGACAGCACAGCCGGCCGCGGCGGCGAGGGCCAGGCCACCGACGGCGTAGGGGAGGGGGTCGGCGTCGTCGGCGCTGCCGTCGCCGGCGGCGATCGCGCCGGCCGGGAGGGGGGCGACCTGCGGAACGGGCGGGGCAGCGGCCGGGGCGCCGGGGAACGCGTGGTCCTCGCAGGCGGTGCCGTTGTTGTTGCCGTCGAGTCCGTTCGGGTCGCTGGGGTCGGCCACCAGCACCGCCTGCGCCTGCGCCTGCGTCGGGAAGTCGGCGCAGTCGACGTCCGCGGCGAGCGCCGTCCCCGTCATCGGGACGGTCACGGCGGCGAACACGACGGCGACGGCGACGTGGGTGCGGAGACGCATGCTTGCTCCTCGAACGAACAGGTGGGTCGCCGCCAGTCAGCCAGATCTGCACTGCGCGTGACCAGGGGTGAACGGCGTGTCCGGCTTGGCGCGCCGGGCGGTGTTATCGCCGCGTGATCCTCGCCGGTCGGAGCTCCGGCCGGCGCACGGCGGTGCGCCGGCCGGTGCCGGTTCAGGCCATCTCGGGAACGCGCAGGTGGTGGATGGCCAGGTCGAACTCCGCGGCCTCGGTGATCCGCGCGCCCGTTGCCGCCCCGAACTGCTCGCGCGCGGCCATCGACCGCTCCCGTGTCCCCTCCAGCGCCGCCCGGCTCTCCAGGGTGACCGCCCACGTGGCGTGGCCGGTGCCGCGGTCGACCATCAGGCTGACGCTGCGGAAGCCGGGCGCGCCTTCCATGTTCGGCACCAGGTCCCGCCGGAAGGTGTCGATCATCTCGTCGAGGCGCTCCCGGTCGCACTCGGCCCGGATCACCCGCGTACAGGCGCCGTCGTCGGCCGGGTGCATGCGGTGCACGAGCGCGATCTCCCACTCCTCGACGTCGACCGTGTCGGCGCGCAGCACCTCCGCCGCCTTGCTGCGCGAGTCGCGGACGCTCGCCGCGCTGGCCATCATCGCCTCCTTCGTCGCCCAGGCGGCGGTCACGATGCACCGGCCGCCCCCGCGGTCGGCGAGCATCGACATCCCGACGCACCCGCTCATGTTCTGCAGCATCGGCCAGATCGCGTCCCGGCAGTACTCGATGCCGTCATCGACCGCGCTGGGGTCGCCGCGCACGGTGGTGGTCCTGGCGTACATGCCAGTTCTCCTCCCTGGCGACGCCCCCACGGCATCGCCGCGATGGTCGACTGTCCTCGCCGGGACCGGCCCGGACGACGTCCCCCGCCGTCGTGCCCCCCGTCCGGGCGCGGTGCGGACTGCCCGCATCCCCGCGGCCACGCTCCGGCGCGTGCCGGCCGAGGCGGCTCAGCGTGACCACCGAGCGTGCTCTGCAGGCGGTGGGCTTTCGGTACAGAGGGCCCGGTGGGGGTCAGGTGGTGGCGGTGAGGGTGGCGAAGACGATGACGTTCTTGCGGTAGTCGCCGGTGTCCTCGTCGAAGCTGCCGCCGCAGGTGATCAGTCGCAGGCCGGCGGTGTCGGTGTCTCCGTAGACGGCGTCGGTGGGGAATGCGTCCTTGTCGTGTTCCTCGACCCGGTCGACCCGGAAGGTGGCGGCGGTGCCGTCGGCGCGGTCGACCACGACCTGGTCGCCGGGGAGCAGTTCGCTCAGGCCGTAGAAGGCGCCGGGTTCGCCTTCCCAGTCGACGTGGCCGGCCAGCACCGCCGGGCCGGTCTCGCCCGGGGTGGGGCTGCGGTCGTACCAGCCGACCGGGTACGCGCCGGGCGGGACCTCCATCGAGCCGTCGCGCTCGAGCCCCAGCTCCATGATCGTCGAGGTGACGCCCAGCGCCGGGA
>JAOPWO010000376.1 GCA_025965635.1 Modestobacter sp.
GCGTGAGCCCGTCGCGGCGACGCCGGCCCCCGCGCCGGCTCTACCGGCGCCCAAGCCCTACCGGATAACCACGCTGCACCCGCGCACCTACAACGAGGCCCGCACCATCGGTGAACGCTTCCGCGACGGGATGCCGGTCATCATGAACCTGACCGAGATGAACGACGCAGACGCGAAGCGACTCGTGGACTTCGCTGCGGGCCTGTCGTTCGGCCTGCACGGTAGTATCGAACGGGTCACGGCGAAGGTCTTCCTGCTCAGTCCGCAGGACGTCGACGTGACCGCCGAGGACAAGGCCCGCATCCGTGAGGGCGGGTTCTTCAACCAGTCCTGAACCAGTGCGTCGCGTCGGGTCCGCCCGCCGGGCCGCCCCGAACGAGCGAGGATCGTGGCTCTTCTCCTGCAGATCGTCTCGTCGGTCCTGCTCGTCTTCCTGATCCTGCTGTTCGCACGCTTCGTCGTCGACTGGGTGATGGTGCTGGCGCGCAGCTGGCGCCCGTCCGGCCTGGTGGACGCAGGCCTGGAGGTCGTCTAAGCGACCACCGACCCGCCGCTCAAGGCCGTGCGGAAGGTCATCCCGCCACTGAACCTCGGGTCCATCCGCCTGGACCTCGGGTTCATGGTCTTATTGATCCTGGTGTTCCTGCTGCGCGGCCTGGTCAACAACCTGGCCGTGAGCTTCGCGTGAGCGTCCCGGTGCACCTGCGCCCACCCCGGACGAGATGGAGACCTGCACAGGTCTCCTGCCCGTCTGCGTCCGCCCCGTTCCACTCGTCCGACCTGAGGTGAGCCCCATGCCACTCACGCCCGCCGACGTGCACAACGTCGTCTTCAAGAAGCCGCCGATCGGCAAGCGCGGCTACGACGAGGACGAAGTCGATGCCTTCCTCGACGTGGTGGAGGCCGAGCTGGCCCGGCTGATCGAGGAGAACAACGACCTCCGCGCCTCCGGTGGCGGTCCGCGTAGCGACGAGCGGCCGGCCGAGTCCGCCCCGCTCACCGCGGCCGCCCCGCCGCCGCCCCCGCCCGCCACCCCGGCAGCCCCCAGCCGCGAGGACGACAGTGTCCGGGCGTCCCGGATGCTGTCGCTGGCCAGCGAGACCGCCGATCGGTACGTCAACGAGGCCAAGGCGCAGGCCGACCAGATGGTCAGCAGCGCCAAGACCAACAGCGAGCGGATGCTCACCGAGGCGCGCACGAAGAGCGAGCAGATGGTCAGCGAGGCCAAGAGCCGCGCCGACTCGATGATCGCCGACTCGCGCACCCGCGCCGACACCATGGAGCGCGAGGCGCGGGCGAAGGCCACCGCCCTGGCCCAGGACGCCGAGCGCAAGCACGTCGAGGCCCTCGGGGTGCTGGAGGAGAAGCGTGCCAGCCTGGACCGCAAGGTCGACGAGCTGCGCACCTTCGAGCGGGAGTACCGCACCCGGCTGCGCTCCTACCTCGAGTCGCACCTGCGTGACCTGGACAGCCGTGGCTCGGCGGAGCCGTCGACCAACAACCGGAAGAACCAGCACGTCGGGGCGTAACGCCTCAGCAGCACGCGCACCTGCACTCCCCGAGCCCCGCCGGACGTCGTCCGGCGGGGCTCGGTCGTGTCCGGGTCGAGCCGTCCGGACGGCCGCGCACTAGCATCGTCGCGTGATCTTGCTGGCGGCCGTCCTGGTGCTCGCTGCGATCGGCCTGCTCGCCGCGGGGCTGATCGAGGGGTCCACCACCCTGCAGTGGGCCTCGTTCGCGGCCAGCGCCCTCGCCGCGCTCGTCGTCGTCGCCGGTGAGGTGCACCGGAACCTCGCAGCCCGCCGTGACGACGCCGAGGAGGACCGTCCGGTGCCGGGCCGGCGGACGCCGGAGCGGGCGAGGCGGCCCGACCGGCCGCCCTCCGACCAGTTCCCGGCCGTGCCGCCGTCCGGTCCCCCGTCCCGGCCGCAGCAGGCCGTCGCCCAGCCGTACCAGGACCAGCCGTACGAAGGCCAGCAGCACGGGGCCCAGCAGCACGGGGAGCCGCGGTACGACCAGCCCCTCTACGGAGCGCCGCCGTACGACGACGGGCCCTGGGGGTCGTCCGCTTCCCCGGAGGCGCAGGACCGGCTGCCGTACGCGCCGCCGCCGGGCCCGCCGGCTGACGAGGACACCGCACTGCCCGGGCGCGCCGGCGGGCGGTCCACCGGCGGCCACCAGGCGCTGGGGGCCGACGGCCGGCCGGCCCTGGACGCCGACGGGGAGCCGCGGGTGGAGGAGGTCGAGGTGACCGACCTCCTGGTCGTTCTCGACCTGACCGACGAGGTGCTCGTCGTGGACGAGCACCCCCGCTACCACCTGGCCGGCTGCCCGCACGTCGGCGGCGAGGTCACCTTCGCCATGCCGATGGTCGAAGCCCGCACCGACGGCTTCACCCCCTGCGCCACCTGCGCCCCGGACCGCAACCTGGCCCGGGTCGAGCGGGCCCGCCGCGCCCGCTGAGGGACTGGCGGGGCCCCGCCCCGGTCACGTGGTGCGCGCGACCCAGACCCGGGCGCCCTGCGGCCCCTCGACACCCTCGCCGGGACCGGGCGTGCCGCCGTGCACGGTCCTCGCCAGCACCTCACCGGCCAGCTGGCCGGCGTGCTCGGTGAGCGCCTGCGCCACCGGGCCCTCGGCCGTCCACCACAACTCGATGCGGTCGCTGACCGCCAGTCCCGAGCTCTTCCGGGCGTCCTGCACCAGCCGCACCACCTCGCGGACCAGGCCGGCCCGCTCGAGCTCCGGGGTGACCGTGAGGTCCAGCGCCACGGTGAGCCCGGCAGCCGAGGCGACGGTCCACCCCTCGCGCGGGGTCTCGGTGACCACCAGGTCACCCTCGCTGAGGGCCACCGGGGCGCCGTCCACCTCGACGGTGGCCGTGCCCGCCCGGTAGGCGGCGACCAGCTCGGCCGGGTCGGCGGCGGCGACGGCCGTGGCGACCGCCTGCACCTGCTTGCCCAGCCGCCGGCCCACGGTCCGGAAGTCGACCTTGACGGTGACGTCGACCAGTGAGCCGCCCACCGACGACAGGTGGGTCAGCTCGGCCACGTTGAGCTCGTCGGCCACCTCGGCGACCAGGTCGCGAGGCAGGTCGGCCCAGCCCGGCGCCGCGATCAGCGCACGGGCGAGCGGCTGCCGGGTGCGGGCCTTGGCCGAGGTCCGCGCCGACCGGCCCAGCTCCACCAGCCGGCGGACCAGCGCCACCTGCTCGACCAGCCTGTCGTCGCGGGCATCCTCGTCCACGGCCGGCCACTCGGCCAGGTGCACCGAGTCGACCGCCCCCACGAGGCCCGGGGCCACCGCCGTGCCCCAGACCCGCTCGGTGATGAACGGCGTGAACGGGGCCATCAGCCGGGTCAGGCCGTCGAGCACCTCGTGCAGGGTGGCCAGCGCGGCCGGGTCGCCGTCCCAGAAGCGGCGCCGGCTGCGCCGGACGTACCAGTTGGACAGGTCGTCGACGAACTCGGCGAGCAGCCGTCCGGCGGTCTGGGTGTCGAAGGCCTCCAGGGCGTCGGTGACCCCGGCGGTGACCTCGGCCAGCTCGGCCAGCGCCCAGCGGTCCAGCAGCGGCCGGTCCGCCCGGGGTGGCGTGGGCGCCGCCGTGCCGTCGCCCCGCCCACCCCAGCCGTTGGTCTCCGCGTACAGGGTGAAGAAGCTGGCGGTGTTCCAGTAGGTCAGCAGGACCTTGCGGACCACCTCGGACAGCGTCTCGTGGCCCACCCGGCGAGCCGACCACGGTGAGCCGCCGGCCAGCATGAACCAGCGGACGGCGTCCGCGCCGTGCCGGTCCATCAGCGGGATCGGTTCGAGGATGTTGCCCAGGTGCTTGCTCATCTTCCGGCCGTCCTCAGCGAGGATGTGCCCCAGGCACAGCACGTCCTCGTAGGAGCTGCGACCGAAGACCAGCGTGCCCACCGCCATCAGCGTGTAGAACCAGCCACGCGTCTGGTCGATCGCCTCGCAGATGAACTGGGCCGGGTAGGCGGCCTCGAACTCCGCCTGGTTCTGGTGCGGCGCGCCCCACTGGGCGAACGGCATCGAGCCGGAGTCGTACCAGGCGTCGATGACCTGACGCACCCGCCGATAGGTGCCCGGCTCACCGGGCAGGGTGAACGTCACGTCGTCGATGAAGGGCCGGTGCGGGTCGAGGTCGGAGAGGTCGCGTCCGGTCAGCTCCGACAGCTCGGCCAGCGAGCCGACCGCGAGCATCCGGCTCGGGTCGACGTCGTTGCGCCAGATCGGCAGCGGAGTGCCCCAGTACCGATCGCGGGACAGCGCCCAGTCGACGTTGTTGTGCAGCCAGTCGCCGTAGCGCCCCCACTGGATGTTCTCGGGGTGCCAGTGCGTCTTCTCGTTCTCGGCGAGCAGCTTGTCCTTGATGGTGCTCGTGCGGATGTACCAGGACGGCTGCGCGTAGTACATGAGCGGCGTGTGGCAGCGCCAGCAGTGCGGATAGCTGTGCTCGTAGCGCTGCTCCCGCCAGAGCACGCCGCGGTCCTTCAGGTCCTCGACGAGCGCTGCGTCCGCCGCCTTGAAGAAGTGGCCGCCGACCAGCGGGACGTCGGCCAGGAAGTGCCCGGTCGCGTCGACCGGGTTGACCACCGGCAGGCCGTAGCGCCGGCAGACGGCGAGGTCGTCGGCGCCGAAGGCGGGGGACTGGTGGACCAGCCCGGTGCCGTCCTCGGTGGTGACGTAGTCGGCCAGGACGACGAAGTGCGAGCCCTGCTCGGGCAGGTCGGCCGCCGGGAAGTCGACCAGCTCGAACGGACGCTGGTAGTGCACGTACTCCCAGTCGCGGCCGGCGGTGCGGGCGAGTACTTCGATGCCGTGGCCCTCGGCGTCCGCGCCCAGGACGGCGGCCACCAGCGGCTCGGCGACGACCACCGGGGTGTCGTCGGAGCCGGCGCGGCGGGCCACGACGTAGGCCACCTCGGGATGCATCGCCACGGCGGTGTTGGACGGCAGCGTCCACGGCGTCGTCGTCCAGATCAGCAGGTCGGCCCTCCCGGCCCACTCGCCGCTGGTGACGGGCAGCCGCACGTAGACCGAGGGGTCGGTGATGGTCTCGTACCCCTGGGCGACCTCGTGGTCGGAGAGACCGGTCCCGCAGCGCGGGCAGTAGGGCGCCACCCGGTGGTCCTCGACCAGCAGGCCCTTCTGGAAGATCTGCTTGAGCGACCACCAGACGCTCTCGATGTAGCTGGGGTCCATCGTCCAGTAGGCGGTGGACATGTCGCCCCAGTAGCCCATCCGGCGGGTCAGCGCGGAGAACGAGTCGACGTGCCGCTCCACCGACTCCCGGCAGCGCGCGTTGAACTCCGCGATGCCGTAGCGCTCGATGTCCGGCTTCCCGGCGAAGCCCAGTTCCTGCTCGACGGCGATCTCCACCGGCAGGCCGTGGCAGTCCCAGCCGGCGCGGCGGGGCACGTGCCAGCCCTGCATGGTCTTGAAGCGCGGAAAGACGTCCTTGAACGCCCGCGCCTCGATGTGGTGCGTGCCCGGCCGGCCGTTGGCGGTGGGCGGCCCCTCGTAGAAGACCCACTGCGGCCGGCCCGCGGTGTTCTCCATCGATCGGGCGAAGACCTTGTCGGCCTCCCAGCGCTGCAGGACCTGCTGCTCCAGGGCGGGCAGGTCGACCTGTGGCGGCAGCGCGGAGAAGGGACCGGCGGGGGAGGGGGCACTCACGGAGTGCATTCTCCCCGAACCGCCAAACCGGTTCCGCGCGAGTCCCTCGTGCGCCCGCGGGCGTCGTCGTCCCGAGCAGTGCGTACGGGAGACTGCTGCCATGGTGGGCGCCCGGTGAACACGACGGTCACCGTCGCGCTCGCGGTCGGCGCCGTCGTCGTGCTCGTGGCCGCACTGGCGCTCCGACTGGCCGACCGGGTCGGCCTGCCCAGCCTGCTGATCTACCTCGCGCTCGGACTGGGCCTGGGCGAGGGCGGCCTGGGGGTGCAGTTCGAGGACGTCTCCCTCACCCAGACCCTCGGGGTCGCCGCGCTCGTGGTCATCCTCGCCGAGGGCGGTCTGACCACCCGGTGGCACGACGTCCGGAGGGCCATCGGTCCAGGTCTCTCGCTCGCCACGGTCGGCGTGACGGTGAGCATCGTGGTCACCGCCGCGATCAGCGTCTGGGTGCTCGACCTCGGCTGGGGGTTCGCACTGCTGCTCGCCGCGGTGATCAGTTCGACGGATGCCGCGGCGGTCTTCGCCACGCTGCGCCGGCTCCCGCTGCCCCGCCGCATGGCCGCCTCCCTGGAGGTCGAGAGCGGACTGAACGACGCGCCGGTCATCCTCCTCGTCGCGGTCCTCTCCGAGACCCTCACCGGGCAGGCGGTGCATCCGTGGTGGGTGACCGCGCTGGTGATCGCCGGGGAACTGCTGGGCGGCTCGGTCGTCGGCCTGGCCGTCGGTTTCGGCGGGGTGCAGCTGCTCCGGCATTCCGCCATGCCGCTGTCGGGCTTCTACCCGCTGGCCACTCTCGCGCTCTGCGTGCTCGCCTTCTCCTCGGCCTCGCTGCTGCACACCTCGGGGTTCGTGGCGGTCTACCTGTGCGGACTCGTGCTGGGCAACGCCGCGCTTCCGCACCGGGCGGCGAGCATCGGGTTCGCCGAGGGCATGGCCTCTCTCGCCCAGATCGGGCTGTTCGTGCTGCTGGGGCTGCTGGTCTCACCTGGCCGGCTCGGCCACGCGCTGGGGCCCGCGCTCGTGGTGGGCGGGGCCCTGCTGCTCCTGGCGCGACCGCTGTCGGTGGTCGCCAGCCTCGCCTGGTTCCGCATCCCCTGGGCTCAGCAGGTGTTCATCTCCTGGGCAGGGCTGCGTGGGGCGGTGCCCATCGTGCTGGCGACCTTCCCGCTGACCGCCGGCGTGCCCGGCGCGACCATCGTCTTCGACACGGTGTTCGTGCTGGTCGTGGTCTTCACCCTCGTCCAGGGCTGGTCGCTGCCGTGGGTCGCCCGCCGGCTCGGCATCGCCACCCCGTTGACCCCCCGGGACGTCGTCGTCGAGTCCGCGCCGCTGGACGAGCTGGACGCCGATCTCGTGCAGATGACGGTGCCCGCGGGCTCCCGGCTGCACGGCGTCTACCTGCCGGAGCTCCGGCTGCCCGAGGACGCCGCGGTGGTGCTGATCGTCCGCGAGGGCCGGTCCTTCGTCCCTGACGACACGACCCGGCTGATGCGCGGGGACCAGGCCCTCCTGGTGTCCGCACGGCGGTCCCGCGTCGAGGCGGAGCGCCGCCTGCGCGCGGTCAGCCGGGCCGGCCGGCTG
>JAOPWO010000390.1 GCA_025965635.1 Modestobacter sp.
CCCGCCCGGGAGGCCCCCCGTCGGCGGCACCGGCAGCTGGCCGGGGACCGGTTCGGGGGTCGCCGGCGGGGTGCGGGCGCCGCTCCGCGGGTCCGGCACCGCGGTCGCCCCGGCCTCGTCGACCCCGGTGGCCGGGACGCCCCGGTCCACGAAGCCGGTCGTCGTCGTTCCGTCGCGTTCGTCGCTCATGTCTCGATCACCTCGTCGAGCACGGTAGGTGGGCAGTCCGACAGGTGGCGGGACCGGCCCCGGCGGTTCCGGGAGAGAACCACCGGGACCTCGGGGACGCGCGGGGACGGACCACTCTCCGTAGCGGCCTGCGTCCACGCGGTCAGCAGGCAGGATCGCCGAGGTCGAGCCGGCAGACGACCCCCACTCCCTCGGAGATCTCACCGACAGCGACCACCACCGACCGGCGGACACCGGCCGCTTCCGGAGGCTCACCCGCCACCGGGCCGCCGACCAGCGCGATCTCGCCCGTCATCATAACGGTCTTCAACGTATCGAATTGAAGTGGCTACTCATCGTCACGCCGCTCAGCGTGTTGCTGCACCGTTCATGCAGTCGGGAAATGGAGTCGCAACTCCGTTGACGGTCCCACCGCGCAGTGCCAGGGTCACGAATAGTGAGCCCGGTCACACCGGGTTCACAAGCTCGGGGAATCCGCGACCGGAGACGTGATGGCTCATTGCCACCCATCGCAGCTCCAGGTCGTGTTCCCCGTCGCTGACGCGGTCAGCGGGCAGCCCCCGCCGGACGCGTGACCGTGCACGCCGCACGCCGTCGGACGCCCCGGCGACGCTCCCTAGGAGCCGATGATGCCCAGACCCACCGCATGCCGAGCCCGAACCGTGCTCCCCTCGACGCTGTCCGACGTGGCCGACCCGCTCGCCTGCCGCCCCCACGCCTCCTCGGGCTGACCGCTCCAGACCGCGAGATCCGCACGGGGCGTGCACAGGCCCGGCATGGACCACCCGCCCCGTCGACCGCGACGTCCCGGTCGCCGACACCGCCCACGACGACGGACGGTCCTCCCCGGAAGCGGCCACGTCGCCCGCCCGGACGGCGGCACGTCACCCGCCGGCAGGGGCTGCACCACGAGTCCGGCAGCCGAAACGCATCGATCTCCGGGTGCGCCGGCATCCACCTGCGCCCGAGGCTCCGCCCGCACCGGCGGGCAGCCGACCGCTCCGCCACCCAACGAGGAGTTCCCGTGACGGTCATCTCCGTCCCTCAGGCATACAACGAGGACCAGCTCTACGTCGATCTCCGGCCGATCTTCGGCCGCTCGCTCTACCTGAAGTGCGAGGCGTTCAACTTCGCCGGGTCGGTCAAGCTGAAGGCCGCCAGCGCGATGGTCGAGGCCGCCGAGGCCTCCGGCGTCCTGCGGCCCGGGTCGATCCTGATCGAGTCGTCGTCGGGCAACCTGGGCGTCGCCCTGAGCATGATCGCAGCGAGCAAGGGCTACGGGTTCCTGTGCGTGACCGACCCACGCTGCAACCTGGCGACCCGGCGGCTGATGGAGGCGCTCGGGGCCCAGGTGCACATCGTGGCCGAGCCCGACCCCGTGGGCGGCTACCTGGCCGCCCGCATCGCCCATGTCCGGGCCACGTGCGCGGCCAACGACCGGTGCGTGTGGCTCAACCAGTACACGAACCCGGGCAACTGGGGTGCGCACTTCCGCACCACCGCACCGGCGATCGCCGACAGCTTTCCCGAGCTGGACGTGCTGTTCGTCGGGGCCGGCACCACGGGCACGCTCATGGGCTGCGCCCGGTTCTTCCGCGACTGGAACCGCACGGTCCGCATCGTCGCCGTGGACGCCGTCGGCTCGGTCAGCTTCGGCGGGGCGCCGGCCCGCCGGATGATCCCCGGCCTCGGCATGAACGTCCGCCCCGCGCTGCTCGACGAGAGCTACGTCGACGAGGTGGTCCTGGTCGAGGAGGCCGACACCATCCGCGCCTGCCACCGGCTGGCCCGGCGCGGGTTCCTCTTCGGTGGCTCCACGGGCTCGGTGGTGAGCGGGGCGATGGGCTGGCTGGCGCGCCACGACGCCGGCGACCTCACCGCCGTCGCCATCGCCCCCGACCTCGGCGAGCGGTACCTGGACACCGTCTACCAGTCGAACTGGCTGCAGGACCTCTACGGCGAGGACGTGCTCGGTTCGATCCCCCCGGGCCGCCCGTCCGCCGACCACGCGATCTCCCCGACCGACACGGCCGCCCGCGCACTCGTCCGGTGACTGCCCAGCTCACGCACCCGTCGACCCCTGGTCGCCACACCCCACCGTTGGAAGGAGACGCCCAGGTCATGACCGCCCAGCTGGCCGAGCGTTCTGCCCGCACCGGCGAGCTCTCGGCCACGCCCACCGAGGAGCTGCTGGCCGCAGTCCTCGCCGATGTCCTGTCGATCGACCGGGTGCCCGTCGACAGCCACTTCTTCGACGACCTCGGCGCCGACTCCATGGTGATGGCACGGTTCTGCGCCCGGCTGCGCAAGCGCGAGGACCTGCCTTCGGTGTCGATCAAGGACGTCTACCAGCACCCCACGGTCCGCAGCCTGGCCGCCGCCTTCCCGGGGGCGCCGGCCGCCGGCACAGCCGTGCCGGCCCCTGCGCCGGTCGAGGGGCTCGCCGCCGTGCTGGCCGACGTCCTGCACGTCGACCACGTCCCCGTCGACAGCCACTTCTTCGACGACCTCGGCGCCGACTCCATGGTCATGGCCCAGTTCTGCGCCCGGGTCCGCAAGCGTGACGACCTCCCCACGGTGTCGATCAAGGACGTCTACCGGCACCCGACCATCGGCGCCCTGGCGGCGTCCGCTGCGTCGACCGGCCCCTCCACCGTGCCGACCACCCCGCCGGCGCCCACCGAGCTCCCGGTGCCG
>JAOPWO010000397.1 GCA_025965635.1 Modestobacter sp.
GAACGGATGGCTCGGCCCCCTGCCGCCCGAGGGCGCGTCGGCGATCGTGCACCGCGACACCGAGCACGCCGGGGAGATGGCGGCCGCCCAGGGCGTGCGGGCCACCGACCTGTGGCGCGACGGGATCGTGGACCGGGTGGTGCCCGAGCGCCCGGATGCCGCCGACGAGCCGGTCGAGTTCTGCCAGCGGATGGGCCGGGTGCTCGCCGAGGAGCTCACCGGCCTGCTGGGCCGCGACCCCGCCGAACGGATGCGCAGCCGCGGCCGCCGCTGGCGGCACCTCGGTCGCTGACGAAGGGCGGACGGGGGGCCTCAGGAGGCGGGGGGTTCCGCGGACAAGCCCCAGGCGGCGGCCAGCAGTTCCAGGCTGCGCAGCCGCTCGGTGACCCCGTGGGTGGACGCGGTGACCATCAGCTCGTCGGCGCCGGTGTCGGCGGCCAGCTGCCGGAGCTCGGCGACGGCGCGCTCCGGGCCGCCGATGATCGCGTTGCTCGGCATCGCCTCGGCGGCGTGCCGCTCGGGGTCCACCTCGGCCTCGGCCAGGCTCGGCACGGGGCGCAGCCGGTTCGTGCGGATCGACAACCGCATCAGCCGGCCGGGCAGCGCCAGCCGCCGCGCCTCGTCGTCGTCCGTGGCGACCAGCGTGCTGGCGGTGACGATCGTGTACGGCCGGTCGAGCACGGCCGAGGGCTGGAACGACTCCCGGTACAGGTCCACGGCGGCCGCGGTGTTCGGGGAGCCGAAGTGGTGGGCGAAGGTGAACGGCAGGCCCAGCTGCCCGGCGAGCTGCGCGGAGTAGCCGCTCGACCCCAGCAGCACGACCGTCGGCGCGCTCTCCGCGGCCGGCGTGGCGCTGAACCGCTCGGCCAGACCACCCTCGACCCGGTCGTCGCCGAACAGGCCCAGCAGGTCGAGCAGGTGCTGCGGGAACTCCTCCGCCGAGAGCAGTCGGGGGTCGCGGCGGAGCGCCAGGGCCGTCTGCTGGTCGGTGCCCGGGGCGCGGCCGATGCCGAGGTCGATCCGCCCCGGGTGCAGCGCCTCCAGCAGGGCGAACTGCTCGGCGACCACCAGGGGCGCGTGGTTCGGCAGCATCACACCGCCCGAGCCGACCCGGATCCGGCCGGTCGCGGCGGCCAGGTGGGCGATCAGCACCGGCGGGTTCGTGCTGGCCACGGCCGGCATGTTGTGGTGCTCGGCGACCCATATCCGGGTGTAGCCGAGCCGGTCGGCCAGCTGCGCCACCTGCGTGGTGGCGGCGAGCGCCTCCACCGTGGTCTGCCCCGTACCGACGGTGGACAGCTCGAGGACGGACAGGGGCAGCGGTGCGCGCGTCTCGGACATCGTCCGGCGCAACCAGCGGAGGGGCCCGCCCCTTCCCCGGGTCAGCTGCCGACGATGGCGCGCTGGGTGTGGTCGGGGTCCAGCCGGTCGAGCACGGCGCCGAGCGCCTCGCCGAGCACCCGGACCTGCTCGGGGGTCAGGGCATCGAAGAACGAGCTGCGGACGGCGGCGACGTGCCCGGGGGCCACCCGGGCGACGACCTCCTGCCCGGCCTCGGTGAGGACGGCGACGTTCCCGCGGAGGTCGTCGGTGGCCCGTTCGCGGCGCACCCAGCCGCGCCCCTCCAGTCGCGCGACGGTGTGCGAGAGCCGGCTCTGCGACTGGTTCGCCACCCGCGCCAGGTCGCTCATCCGCCGGCTACGGGCAGGAGCTTCGGACAGCACGGCGAGCACCACGTACGCGGCGTGGGTCAGCCCGGCGTCGCCCCGCATCTGGGCGTCGAGGGTGCGCGGCAGGAGCTCGGCCACGGCCAGCCAGACGCGCCAGGTGTGCTGCTCGACCTCGTCGAGCCACCCCTCCGTCACGCGCCGAACCGTACCGGCCGTCGCGGCCGGGTGACCGCCTGGCGGCGCGCCCGGGGACCCGCGGACGAGCGCGTGTGACGCGTGGCACGGCGCGCCGGGCCGGGCTGACGTGGACTGCCCGGCCTCGACGGCGCATGATTGGCAGTCGCCGGGCCCGAGTGCCAGCCCGGTGACCACCCGGACGAGGAGCAACAGCGCCGTGCCCACCTACCAGTACGCCTGCACGAACACCGAGGGCAAGCACGAGTTCGAGGTCGTGCAGTCGTTCACCGACCCTGCGGTGAGCACCTGCCCGGAGTGCACAGCCCCGGTGCGCAAGGTCTACGGCTCGGTCGGCGTGGTGTTCAAGGGCTCCGGTTTCTACCGGACCGACAGCCGCAAGGCCGAGTCCTCCACCTCGCCCGCGGGCGGCTCCACCGCCACCAAGGAGTCCTCGTCGAAGGAGTCCTCCTCCACGGCGTCCTCGTCGAAGGAGTCCTCCTCCCCGAAGGAGTCCTCCTCCACGGCGTCGACGGGCTCCTCCTCCAGCGGCTCCACCAGCAGCAGCTCCACCAGCGCTCCCAGCAAGGCCGCGAACTAGTCCGCGGACCGGCTCCCCGCCGGCGCCCGTCCACATCGGCCGGCGTCGTCCACACCTCCACCGGGTGCGGTCGGCGGCCCGGCCGGCACGACCTAGCGTCGCGGCGTGCGGTTCCTGCGGCGTCCCCGGTCACCGGTGCACCTGCTGCGGCAGGTGACCGCCGCGCTGCTGGTCGGCCTGGCTCTCGTGCTGGCGCTGCGCTCCGGACCGTCGCCCGGTCCCCCACCGCCGGACACGGTCCTCCCGGTCGTCGCCGCCACCGACCTGCCCGCCGGAACGGTGCTCACCTCCGCCGATCTGGTGCCGGCCGAGTTCCCGGCTCCGGCGGTGCCCGACGGGGCGACCGCGCAGGAGTCCTTGCTGACCGGGCAGGTGCTGGCTGCGCCGGTGCGCCGCGGGGAGGTCGTCACCGACGTGCGCGTGGTCGGACCGGGGCTGTGGTCCCAGGTGCCGGCGGGGCAGGTGGCCACACCGGTGCGCCTGGCCGACCTCGCCGTGGCCACCCTGCTGCGGGCCGGCGACCGGGTGGACGTGCTCGCCAGCACCGCGGAGACCGGCGCCGCCGCGGTGGTGGCCGAGGGCGCGCTGGTGCT
>JAOPWO010000417.1 GCA_025965635.1 Modestobacter sp.
GGCGTCCCTGCCCGGCCCCGGCCGCGGCCGCGTCGTCGGCCGCGTCGTCGGCCGGCGACCGGGCAGCGTCGTCGGTGTGGTGCGTCCGGGCCGAGAGCAGCCCTCGACCGCCGAACGCGAAGAAGACTCCGACGCCGATGGCCGCGTTGAACAGCAGCGGGGCGATGGTCAGCGCCAGCGGGCTGCTCTGCAGGCCGCTGTCCCCCACCAGCCGGTTGACGAAGCTGCCGTAGACGCTGATCGGCGTGAACGCACCGCCGAGCGCCCCGTGGACGACCATCATGCCCATCAGCAGCGGGTTGATCCGGTACCGGAAGGCGAAACGCAGCGCGATCGGCGCGATGATGGCCACCGCGAACAGCGCGCCGATGCCGACCAGCAGCGCGCTGACGGCGAACATGATCCACGGGACCGCCGCGATCCGGCCCCCGACCAGCCGGATCGCCCCGCGGATGAGAACGTCCACGGTGCCGTTGATCTGCGCGACGCCGAACAGGTAGGTGATCCCGACCAGGGTCAGGAACAGGCCGGCCGGGAAGCTCTCCAGGATCTGGTCGACGTCCATCCCGAGGACGAGCGTGCCGAGCAGGAACGCCGCCCCGAACCCCAGCGCTCCCATGTTGATCGGGAGCGTCGTGGCAATCGTGAAGATGACCAGCAGGATGACCAGCGACAGCACCTCGGGCGACATGCGGCTCCTCCAGGACGTCAGCGGTTGCGGGCCGGGACCGGCGGGCGGCGGCCCGCCCGGGTGTACGCGAGCAGGCCACCGGCGAGCAAGAGCTCCCGTTCGGCCGGCGACAGCTGCAGCCCGACGGTCAGCCGGCCCTGCCCCTCGACGTCCACGCAGACCTCTTCTGCTCCGCTGCCGACGGCTGCCCGCAGGCCCGGGATCCGCCAGGTGTCCCCCACCGACGCGGTCCGGCTCGCATCCTCGGCGATCAGCGGGACGATGCCCTGGGCGATGAGGTTGCTCCGGTGGATGCGGGCGAAGCCGGCCGCGGCGATGGCCCGAACGCCGAGGTGGCGGGGGTTCAGCGCGGCGTGCTCCCGGGAGGAGCCCTGTCCGTAGTTGGAGCCGGCCACGATGATCCCGCCGCCCCAGGACGTCACGCGCTCGTGGAAGTCGGGGTCGTTGCGCTGGAACATGAACCGCGCGCAGGCGGAGATGTCCGACCAGATCGACATCGCGATGACGCCGTCGGGGGCCATGTCGCCGGTGGAGATGTCGTCGCCGAGCACGATCGCCACCCGGCCCCCGACGTCCTCGGGCAGCGGACCGCTGTCCACGGGTGGCTGCTGGTTGGGTCCCCGCCAGATGTCCACCCGCCGGCGCTCCTCCGCCGGCAGCGCCGCGGTGATGAACCGGGCGTCGACCTGCGGGTCGTTGTCCGCCGGCGGCAGCTCGGGCGGGTCGCCGAGGGTGCGCGGATCGGTGATCACGCCGTGCAGCGCACTCGCCGCGGCCGTGGACGGCGAGCACAGCCACACGCTGTCGCCGGCGGTGCCGCTGCGCCCGGGGAAGTTCCGGTTGAAGGTGCGCAGCGACGGCTCACCCTTCGTCGGCGCGTAGCCGATCCCCACGCAGGGGCCGCAGATCGGCTCGAGCACCCGGACGCCGGCGTTGAGCAGGCCGTTGTGGACCCCCGAGCGGATGATGGTGTCCAGGATCTGCCGGGACCCCGGGTTCACCGTCACCTGCAGGTCGGGGTGCACCGTGTGCCCGCGCAGCACCTCGGCGACCGTGGCCAGGTCCTCGTAGGAGCTGTTCACCGACGAACCGACGCACACCTGGACGATCCGGGTGCCCGCCGCCTCCTGGACCGGCACGACGTTGTCCGGCGAGTGCGGCTTGGCCACCAGGGGCTCCAGCGCTCCGAGGTCGATCCGGACGACGCCGTCGTACGTCGCGCCGGGCTCGGCGGCCAGCGGCCGGAAGTCCTCCTCGCGGCCCTGGGAGCGCAGCCACTTCCGGGTCTGCTCGTCGGACGGGAAGACCGCCGTCGTCGCGCCGGTCTCGACGATCATGTTGGCGATCGTGGCCCGCTGGGTGACCGTCAGGCCGGCGACGCCGTCGCCGAGGAACTCGAAGACGACGCCCAACCCGCCGCGGACGGTCGTGCGGCGGAGCAGTTCCAGGACCACGTCCTTGGCCTCGACCCAGTCCGGCAGCCGGCCGGTGAGCTCGACGCCGACCACGCGCGGGCAGGTGAGGTCGTAGCCGTACCCGGCCATCGCCACGGCCACGTCGAGGCCGCCCGCGCCCACTGCGAACATGCCCACCGCCCCGGAGGAGGTGGTGTGCGAGTCGGCTCCGACCAGCAGCTCACCGGGGCGGGCGAAGTGCTCGAGGTGCAGGTAGTGGGAGATGCCGTTGCCGGCCGGTGAGTACCGGATGCCGTGCCGGCGGCAGAAGCTCTCCAGGTACTTGTGATCCTGCAGGTTCTTGTCGTCGATCTGCAGCACGTTGTGGTCGACGTACTGGACCGCCAGCGGCACCCCCAGCTCCTCCGCGCCGAGCTTCTCGAACTGCATCGCGGTCATGGTGCCGGTGGCGTCCTCGATCAGGACCTGGTCGACGGCGAGGGTCAGGGTGCCGCCCGGCTCCGGTCCACCGGCGACGAGGTGGTCGCGGAGCAGCATGCGGGTCACGTTGTCCGGCATCGTCCGGCTCCCATCCCCGAGGACGATCGAGTCCGTCCGGGACCGTGATGCTCGCGCCGATCGGCCGGCTCCGCACGTCGGCGCCGGTCACCGCCCCTCGACCACCGGGGAGTCGGGACGCCCGGTCCGGGCCCGGGCCACGACGTCCTGCGCCGCCGCACGGCGCAGCTCGACCTCGGCCGCCGCCGAGCACCACGCGACGTGCGGGGTGACCAGGGCGCGGGGATGGGTCGGCAGGGGGTGGTCGGGCGGTGGCGGCTCCTCGGGGAGCACGTCGCGCGCGACGCCGCCGAGCCGGCCGTCCGCCCGCGCCGCGAGTACGGCGTGGGGGTCGACGAGCCCGCCCTTCCCGGCCGCGTGCCCCGTCTCGGCATCGCCGGTCCCACCGCCGGGGTCCCTCATGCCCCACACCGGCCCTGCTGGTGACGACCTCCGCCGGGCCGGGATCGCGTCCCTCGGGATGTGAGCGATCACCACCGGGTGGAGGGTGGCCCGCACGACCGGTCGTCGAACGCCGCAGCCCCCGGTCGGGTCGCCACCGAGCGCAGGGCGTCCGGCCGGAACACCACCCGCCGCCAGGCCGCGACGTTGCGGCCCGCGGTGATCTCCTCCCCGG
>JAOPWO010000424.1 GCA_025965635.1 Modestobacter sp.
CGATCATCTCCATCGCCGTGTCGAGGTCGAGGTCCTCCCACTCGGTCGCGTACGGCCGGCGGTACTTCACGGTCGTGACGCGGGTCGGGCTGGTGACCAGCTGCTTGCTCGCACTGCCCTTGGGGCAGAGGCGGCCGCGGCTGATCGGCGAGTCGGGGTCGCCCTCGATCTGCACGACCTTCTCGTCCTTGACGTACACCTTCTGCCCGCAGCCGACGGCACAGTAGGGGCACACGCTCTGCACGACGCGGTCAGCGGTCGCGGTGCGCGACACGACAGCCTCGGTCGCCTTGCTGCGCGCGGCCTTGCCGCGGCCAAGTGGATCGGAGCCGGTGAGCTGGCGGTACACCGGCCACGCGTCGAGCCAGGTCTTCACCTGCGGAACTCTGCCACCCGTAACGCGGTCCGGCACGGCGAGGGGAGGGGAGGCGAGCCCTGCAGCAGGAACCGGCCGTCAGGAACGGCGCGGAGGAAGGATCGGCTCGTGGGGCCCGGGTCTGTCCCACGTGCAGACGAAGGCGGCCCGGACGTACTCCTCCGGCTCCCCCGGACCGTGGACCGGCGCATGGACCACCCGGCCGGCGCCGCCGCAGCGGCACAGGACGACCCGGTCGGCGTCGCGGTGGATGCGGTCCAACGTCTCGGTGTCACCGATCACAGCGGCACGGTCCCGCTCCCCCGCAGGACCGGCAAGGGGTTCGAACGCGACGGTCGACACCGGTAGGTCAGCTCCGGGCGTGGCTCACCGAGAGTGCGGCGAGCTGGACCCCCCGAGCCTCAGGCGACCAGCGAGCTCTCGAGAGGGCGCTTGGCGCCGCAGGCGGAGCACAGTTCGTACACGTCCACTTCGGGGCTCCACAGCGGATTCATCCACGCGAGGCCCTGCCGCACCGAGCGCGACTCGGTGACGACCGCATCGCCGTGGCCGCAGAGCCCGCACGGTCGATCCGGAAGAACGAAGAGCGTCGTACGTCGCCGTTGTAATTGCACAGTGTGAGTATGCGGGTACGAACCGTTCCGTACCAGCGGTGTGACCATATCCACGAGTGAGCAAGGTCGGCTTCCCCGGACCAGGGTCAACGGGGTGCTCGCCTGCTGCACACCTCGGGGACCAGGTCAGCGCCGAACCGCCTCCGGGCGCCGGAGCCGGACCGCCTGGGCAACCGCCAGCCCGAGGCCGGCCACCGACGCCAGGTCGGCGCCGGTGAGGCCGCGATCCGTGGAGAACACGAGCAGGACGGGCCCTTCCATCGGTCCGTTGACCACGAGCCACAGCACCGAGACCGCGGCCAGCAGCGCCACGCCTCCCCAGCGCAGAGCTCGGCTCAGGCCGGCACTCAGCACGAGTCCGACGAGGACGACCGCAGCGACCATCCGCGCATCATCGCCGACGTCTGTTTCGGCTGACCGTCAGCCCCCCGGTTGCAGCGGCAGCGACCGGACGCCGTCCCCCGAGGGGATGTCCGCCGGCCCGGGTAGCTTCGGGGTCACCGGTGCAACCGGCTTCGCCACCTGCTCGGGGACCGGCGCCACCGCCGTGGCCACTGGCCGGGTCACCCTCGCCACCTGCTCGGTCACCGGCTGGGTCACCGGTTGGGTCACCCTCGCCGCCTGCTCGGTCACCGGCTGGGTCACCGGCCGGGTCACCGGCTGGGTCACCCTCGCCGCCTGCTCGGTCACCGGGTCAGTGGGGCGCGTCACCGGTCCGGGCACCTGCACGATGACCGGCCCTCCGGCATCGAGGGACCCGCCGGGGTCAGAAGCGGGACCGGACGTCCGCGACGGCTGCGGGGCGGCCGGCGCCGGGGCCGATCCCTGCGCCTGCCTCTGCGCCGGTGACGGAGCGCCCGGCCCGGGCTGGGACGAAGGCTGCACCGCTTCGGCCGAGGTGGACCGTGGCTGGGAGAGGGGCTGCACCACGGGTGAGGCGCTCCACCCACTGGCGGTGGCCGTGGGCAGTGGCGTCCCGGCCGTCGTCGCGTTGCACAGAGCCACGAGAGCTCCGCCGGTCTGCCGGAACAACGCGGACCAACTGTCGCCCAGACCCCCGCCGCTCAGCGAGAACGGACCGTCCAAGGCAGCAGCTGCCCCGTCGGCACCGGGCACCGCAGGGCTCCAGGGCGACGACTCCGAGGGCTCGTCCGCCGACGGCAGCTCAGCCGATCCGTCTCCGGAAGGATCCTGCCCGGACAGGATGATCGCGGTCAGGGCAGCGGCCGCCACCGTTCCGCTCGCCACGAACAGCGGGAGGACCGCCGCCCGCTCGACAGCAGAGGCGCGGTGCCGGCCCGCAGGTTCGACCCGGTCGGACACGGCCCCAGGGTCCCGGTGCCGCCCTCCGCGCCCTCCTTGGTCCGGCAACCGGTGCCGTGCATGGTGCAGCTCGCTCATGTCTCTCCCCCAAGCGCTACGCCAATACGCTTCACAGCACAGGCGGCCCCCACGGCGCACTGGACACGTGAGAACGCAACGGGACGCCTGTCCCCCGTACTGCGAAGCGCTGTCCCCCGATACCCACCGTTCCTGGAATCACGCGCGACCGCGTCCACGGAGCGGGCGCAGGAGAAAACTGGGCCCATCCGGGCGCGGTCCGGCGCCGACTGTGCGTTCACCCCATCGGGTGACGGAGCGGTGACGATGCTGCAGCTAGCAGCACGGGATCCCGATCAAGACGATGTGACCACCGCCCCCGTACTGGGGCAGCCTGCGGCTGCATTTCCGGCCGCGCCCCGCAGAGGGCGCGCCCGGTTCCTCGCCGTGCCCGTGTTGGTGGTCGCCGTCGCCGCTCTCGTGACGGCCGTTCTCTCCGCCTCCACGGCGCCCGGACTCCTGATCGCCCTGCCCGCCATCGGCGTGCTGCTCGCCTTCCAGGTCGGCGCGTGGCGCCGCCATCACCGCCTGACCGGCGACCTGCAACGCAGCCAGTCCTCGTTCCGCACGCTCCTGAAGAGCAGCGTCGACCCCGTCGTCATCCTCGACGACAAGCTGCGCGTCACCTTCACCTCGCACGCCGTCGCCCAGATGCTGGGCCTCGACCCCGCCCAGCTCCTGGGGCTCAACGTCCTGACCGCCGTCCATCCCGACGACCGGGACACGCTCTTCGGGGCGTTCTGCGACCACCCCGACGAGAACAACCAGTTCGCCGTCCGCACCGCCCGCATCCGGCACGCCGATGGCAGATGGCGGCTGATCCAGGCCACCGTGCGCGACCTGCGCGCCGACCCCGATGTCGGCGCGCTCGTCCTGTACTGCCGCGACATCACCGCCCAGGTCCCCGTGCCCGGCGTCGATCCGGAGCTGTCCGGGCTGTCCCTCACCGACCCGGTCACCGGGCTGCCCAACCGGGCGGCGCTGGTCCGCCGCCTGGGCACGGTCCAGCGGGAGGCCGGCGGTCGCCCGTTCGCCCTCGCGCTCGTCGGCATCCAGGGGCTGCACGACCAGATCCTCTCCCCCGACGCCGAGATCGCCGTCCTCCGCGCCCTCACCACCCGCCTGACCCGCGCCCTGCGTGGCGAGGACTGGCTGGCCCGCGGCAAGGACGGCGACTTCGTCGTCCTCGTCGAGGGCAGCATCGCCGACGCCGAGACCGTGGCCGCCCGCCTCGTCGCCGCCGTCGGCCCGCTCGCCGTCACCGGCGGCACCCTGCCGCTGGCCGCGGTGGCCGGTGTGACCGCACTGCTCCCCGACGTCGACACCGGTGAGGCGCTGCGCCGCGGCGACCTCGCGCTCCGCAGCGCCCGCGCCGCCGGCCGGGGTGCCGT
>JAOPWO010000438.1 GCA_025965635.1 Modestobacter sp.
TCCTCCAGGTCGAGGTCGCGCCACTTGTGCTGCTCGCCCGCCTCGAGCTCCGCCAGCCGCGCGCGGTCGGCGTCGACGTCGGGGTGCCCGGCCGGGAACTTCTTGGTGAGGAAGGCGTGCGACCAGCTGGAGGAGCCGATGACCGCCACCCGCCACGGGCTCGCCTCGAGGATCTCGCCGACCTGCTTGCCCAGGTCGTAGCACCGCCACGGGCTCGGAGCCGGCGGCCGCGGGTACTCCTCCTCCCGGCGCACGACCGAGCCGCCCGCCTTGATGAAGTCGGGGGCCGTGAGGTCGCTGCCGTAGCAGTTGACGTGGAAGGGCAGCACCGGCCACGGCCAGCCCTTGCGGTCGTAGTCCAGGTACAGCATCGTCCGGACGAACGCGTGGCTGAGGCCGGTCGCGTGGTGCAGCTTGTAGGAGTACGAGACGTCGAAGCCGTTCTGCAGCAGCCTGTTGGCGACCAGGTTCCCGGCGTCGACGTGGCTCTCCACCTTGACCGTCCGGCCGGGGTCCTCGTTCCAGACGTTCCGCTTGGCGCTCGTTGCGTACGTCGGCTCGAACATCGGCACGTCCATGTCACCCAGCGCGTAGACGCAGAAGGGCGGGACGATGTCCTCCTTGAAGTTCTCGTACTGGTCGTCGCCCCAGATCAGGACGACGTCCGGCTGGAACTCGTCCAGCGCCTGCCGCGCCGCGCGGAAGCCCCGGACGAGCTCTTCCCGGTGCGCGGTGGCCGCGGCCAGGCCCTCGTCGTCGCCCCACTCGCGACGCATGGGCTCCGGCCAGTTCTGCGGATCGCGCATGTCATCGGGCGTGTCCGCATTCCGGAGCCGGTAGCGGAGCAGATCGGCCATGTTCTCGTCGGGGAACTGGAAGTGCGGCGCGTGGGTCAGACCGATTCCGAGAATCTCTGCCATGGTGCGTCCTTTCGTGGCTGCAGGGTTTGTCGCGGTCGACCGGCGCGGCGGCGGGGCGCCTCCGCTCGCCGGGGAAGGAGCCGGTCTGCCCGGGTCAGGCCGACCCGCTCGGGACGGCCACCGGCGTGGGGGGATGGACGCGCATCGCGGCGAGCAAGCCCTCCCCGGTCAGCGGCCGGTCCGGCAGTGCCGCCAGGACCGCCGCCGGGACGACCCGCGTGACGGGATCCGAGCAGGTGGACCCGCTCCGACCTGCTGCCTGCGCCAGCCGCGGCAACGCATCCCCGCCCACGGCGGGCGCCGTCGAGGAGCCGCGCCAGGAGCGCTCGGCGCTGGTCCGCGTGATCGCACGCGCCCGGCTCGTTGCGGCCACTGGGCTTCCTCCTCGGCACGTGGGGGCGCTGACGGTCTCGCGCTGGATGAGCAGCCGGTCCTGATCGTCGGGCCCGTTTGCCGCGGTTGACCTCGGTCACAGTCTCCGGTCGCCGCACGGGCGGGCCAACGGTCGTGTCCCGGTGGTCGGAACGGCCCTCCCGTGTCGGTACGGGCAGACCGGTGGCGCACCGGGCGACCCGGCGCACCACCACGTGCCGATCTCAGTCCCGCCTGATCGGCGGCAGTTCGAGGCCGCCTCGAGCGGGACCGGCATCCAGCTGCTGCGCCCCGGCACGTCATCGGCCAACTCGACCGGGGAACTCAGATCACGAACCGTGCCCCGACCGGGCCAGAGTTCCGGGGTCGGGAGGGCGTCGCCGGTGTCCGGTCGGGGCGAGCGCGCTACCCGGCCCTGATGTGGTCGGCCAGCCGGGCCAGCTCTCCCCTCAGCAGGCCGACAGCGGCATCGAGCTTCCACTCGTTGCGCTCGAGCGGGTGCCCTTCCCGATCGAGTTCGCGGTCGAGCGCGAGGCCCGCCGCCGCGATCGTCGACTCGTCCAGGCGCCGGCCGGCCAGGACGTCCTGCACGGCCTGCGAGGACCACGGCGTCTGCGCGAGGGCGCCGAACACCACGCGCGGGTTCAGCAGGCGGTCCGCCGTGTCGACGTCGGCCGTGATCGCGACGCTCAGCATCGCGAAGTCCCCCTCCCAGCGCCGGAGCTTGCGGAAGACGCCGACCTTCGCCATGGACCCTGACGGCAGGACGACCCGGTCGACGATCTCGCCGGTCCGCAACGCGGTCTCACCCGGCCCGGTGAAGAACTCGTCGACCGGGAGCTCGCGCCGAGTCCCGTCGGCAGCAGCGAGGGCCACCCGTCCGTCCAGCGACACCAGTGCGGTGGCGAGGTCCGAGGGCGTGACCGCTTGGCACCGGTGCGCACCGACCGCCGCGTGGTAGAAGCGGTGGTCGCCGGTGACCGCATAGCACGGGCACGTCGTGCCACCCCGCTTGTAGCAGTCGAACCCGCTCCGGAAGAACCAGCAGCGCTTGGCCTGGACCAGGTTGCCGCCAACCGTCGCCACGGCCCGGATCTGGGCCGACGCGATGGAGCTGACCGCCTCCGCCACCACGGCGGGGACGAGCGGCGAGGACTCCTCCAGGCTGTGCAGGAGGACGCCCGCTCCGATCACCAGCCGGCCGCCGTCGTCGGTCGTGTGCGTCCGGAGTTCGGCGACGTCCCGGACGGAGAGCAGCGTCAGCGGCGCGGTGAGCCGTTGGCGACGCTGTTCGTGCAGATCCGTCCCGCCGCCGAGCACGGCGGTCCCCGGCCCCAGGTCCTGCAGCAACTCCGCGGTGGACGACGGGTGCCGCAGCTCCTGGAGCGCGGCCGGCTCGACCGACCTCGCGAAGCGCGTGCCCACCTTGTGCAGGGCGTCCTCGACGCCCAGCGGGTAGGCCGCACGCACCACCGCTGACTGCCAGCGGTCGGGCCGCCGCCAGAGACGATGCTGCCGCTTCCGCCCGTCCCGCTCCCGCAAGGCGTTGAGCACCTTGTCCGGCGTGAAAGGCAGGTCGCGCAGGCGGATGCCGATCGCGTCGTACACGGCGTTCGCCACCGCTGCCGCCGGAGGGACGATGCTCATCTCCCCGACGCTCTTGGCGTCGTAGGGCCCGGCCGGCTCCGGTCCTTCGATGAGCAGAGGACGGACACGGGGGACGTCGGCGGCCCGGGGCACGGGATAGCCGAGGTAGGAGGCGGTGATGCTCCGGCCGTGCGAATGCAGCATCTCCTCACCCAGCACCGCACCGAGCCCCTGGACGACTCCACCGACCACCTGGCCCTCGACCAGGGTCGGGTTCAGCGCCCGCCCGATGTCGTGTGCAGCGACGTAGTCGAGGATGCGGATCTCGCCCGTACCCGGATCCACCTCCACCTCCACCGCATGGGCCGCGAAGGTGTAACTGGCCGAGAGGCTCGGCCGCGGGTTGGCGCCACCACGCGGCTCCATCCGCGTGTCCACGAAGACCGAGTGCACCGACAGCCGGCCCTCACGTGCGTCCGGGTCCGCGGCCACGGCCGCAGCGATCGTCGTGACGTTCCCCGGACCGTGCGCGGAGCCGTCCCCCAGCTCGACCTCCTCGGCCGAGCAGTCCAGCAACCGGGCCGCCGTCGTGCGCAGGCGGTCGCCCAGCTCCAGGGCCGCCTTGCGCACCGAGTGCCCGCCCATGTGCGTGCCACGCGACGACCACGCGCCCAGTTCGAAGGGGGCGCGCTCGGTGTCCCCCATGACCACGCTGACCGAATCGAGCGGAACGCCCAGTTCCTGGGCCGCGATCTGCGCGAGGATGGTCCGCTGACCCGTGCCGGCGTCGGCCCCGCCGAACAGGACCTCGACGCGTGCCTGGTCGTCGATGGTGACGATGGCCTCGCTGCGGTTCGCCTGCGGGTGGAGGGCGTGACTGCCGCTGCCGTGCATGCCCGCGGCCACCCCCACCCCCCGATACGGGGCAGGGTCGGCCTTCTTGCGGTCCCAGTCGATCGCGTCGCGCGCCGCCTCGAGGCACTCGGCCAGGCGCGCCGAACCGAGGCGGGACCCATTGAGCGTCACGGTGCCGGGCTGGTTGGCGTTGCGGAGCCGGTACTCCAGCGGGTCGACGTCCTGGAGCTCGGCCAGTTCGTCGACGAGCGACTCCATCGCGAAGGAGATCTGCGGCATGCCGTAGCCGCGGAACTGCCCGCCCGGAGGCAGTGCCGTGTCGACGAGCCGGGCGTCCCACGTGGCGGCATCGGGCTCGTAGATCGCGCCGAGGGTCTTGACCCCCACAGCCATGACCATGGGGCCGAAGTGGTTGTAGGCGCCGTTGTCGACGTCCAGATCCGCCTCGAGGAACGACAGACGCCCGTCCTGCGCCGCATGCGCGCGCAGGTTCACCGAGAAGTCATGGCGCGGCTTGGTCGCAGCGAACTCCTCCTCCCGGCTCAGGCTCATGAGGACGGGACGCCCCGAGGCGCGCGACAACAGGGCCGCGAGGATCTCGTGCTCCCCCGCCTTGGACTTGGAGCCGAAACCCCCGCCTACGGCGACGTCCCGGCAGACGACCTGGTCCTGTTCCAGACCGAGGGCCAGCGCCACCTCCTTCGTCACGAAGTAGGGGGCCTGCGTGGACGTCCACAGCTCGAGACGTTCCTCGGCCGCGTTCCACCACGCCAGGGTGGTGCTCGGCTCCATGCACGCGTGGTTGATCCGCGGGTAGTGGAACCGCCCCTCGACGGTCATGGCGCTGGCGGCACGGGCGGTGTCGGCGTCACCCCAGCCGCCGACCATGTGCACGGAGACGTTGCGCCCACCTGCGTCACGCGCATGCAGGGCCGCCGCACGCGGCGCCCGCGCCTGCGCCACCGACAACGGCGCCCGCCTCATCGAGCGGTAGCGGACCACGATGGCCCGCAGCGCCGCCTCCGCAGCCTCCTCGGTATCCGCCGCGACCGCGGCGACCTCCTCGCCGACGTAGCGCACGACGTCCCTCGCCAGCAGCGGCCGGTCGGAGTGCGGGGGGCCGACGTGTGCGTACGTGCGCCCGGCCGGCAGGTCCGCCGCGGTCACGACGGCGTGGACGCCGGGTACCTGACGGGCGGCGCTGGTGTCGATGGACCGGACCCGTGCGTACGCATGCGGCGATCGGAGGATCCGCCCGACGAGCATCCCCTCGGGCACGAGGTCCGCCGCGTAGATCGCGGTCCCGGAGGTCTTCGCCTCCCAGTCCACCGGCCGTACGCGTCGGCCGACTGTCGTCATGACGCCCCCTGGCGGCGTGCCGCCGTGTCCAGGACCGCGTCCACGATCGCGGTGTAGCCGGTGCATCGGCAGATGTTCCCGGAGAGCGCCTTGCGCACCTGCGTCTCGTCGGTCGCCTTGCCGTCCCGCAGCAGGGCTTCAGCCCGCACGATGTGGCCGGGGGTGCAGAAGCCGCACTGGAACGCACCCCTGTCCGCGAACGCGGCCCGCAAGTCGGCACAGCTGTCGGCGAGACCTTCGACGGTGGTGACCGCGCGGGTGCCGACCTCGGCGGCCAACAGCATGCAGGACATCACCGCTTGCCCGTCCAGCAGCACGGTGCAGGCGCCGCACTCGCCCTGGCCACAGGCACGCTTGGCACCCGTCAGCCCCAGGCCCCGGAGGACGGACAGCAGGGGCGCACCCACGTCGGCCCGAGCGACGACCCGCTGACGGTTCACCTCGAGCACGAGGGCGCCCGCCTCGTCGCCGCCGGCAGACGAAGCCACCGTCGTCTCGGTTGGTTGTGCTGTCCTCACGGTGCAGCAACCCCTGCGAACTTGAACAGGACGCGCCGTTCGACCACCAGGAACAGGTGGTTCAGCGCGTACCCCATCAGGCCCAGGACGCCGATGCCGACGTACATGTCCTTGATCCGGAACGTGCGCTGCGCTTCGAGCACGAAGAAGCCGATCCCTTCACCGCCGGTCGCGATCATCTCGGCCACCACGGAGACCAGCAGCGTCACCGCGAGGCTCACCCGCAGTCCCGTCATGATGCTCGGCAGGCTGGCCGGGGCCACGATCATGCGCAGTTCCTCCCGGCTGTTGAAGCTCAGCAGCCGGGCCGTCTCCCGGAGCGCCGGGTTCACGGAGCGGACGCCGGCGACCGTGTTGATCAGGACGGGGAAGAAGCCCGCGCTGAAGGTGACCGCGATCTTCATCTCATCCCCGATGCCGAGAACGAGGATGGCCAGCGGGATGTAGGCGGGCGTCGGGATGGGGCGCAGGATCTCCGTCAGCGGTTCCAGCGCCGCGTGCACCCAGGGGAAGTAGCCCATCAGGAGCCCGACCAGCACCCCGGCCAGACCGCTCAGCACGAAGGCGAGCGAGTACCGCCGGAGGGTGGACAGCAGTCCGTCGGTCAGCCCCTCCCTCGTCACCGGATCGGCGGCCTGGAGGAGGATCTGCGACGGCCTCGGGAAGTAGTTCGCGTCCATCCAGCCTGCGGAGCTCCCCAGTTCCCAGAGGAACAGCAGCAGGGCCAGCACGCCCAGACCGACCAGCAGTCCCTGGAACCGACCGGGGCCCCGACGGTTCCCCCTCGGACGCCCCCTCCCCCGGCCGCGACCGGAGTCGCCCCCGTCACCGCGCGCACGGTCGGCCTGCGCACTGCCCGTCAACGTCTGCGGCGCCGTCATGGTCGCTCAGCCCTTCCGGATTGCATCGAGGAGTTCCGCCCGCAGAGCGAGGAACCGGGCATCGGCACGGGTGGTGATCTGGTCGCGCTCCGGCGGCAGGTCGACGAACACGTCCAGGACCGGTCGAGCCGGCCGAGTGGACAGGAGCACCACCCGGTCGGACATGTAGATCGCCTCATCGACGTCGTGGGTGACCAGAAGGCCGCTCATCGGGGAGTCGGCGTTCCGGAGCACCTCACGGACGAGGTCCTGACTCGCCAGACGCGTCACCGCGTCCAGGGCGCTGAACGGCTCGTCCATCAGGAGGAGGCTCGCCCGGGTCATCAGAGCCCGGGCGATCAGGACGCGCTGCCGCATCCCCCCGGACAGCTCCACGGGCCGTGCGTCCGCGAAGTCCGCCAGACCCACTCGCGCCAGGAAACGGCACGCCTCCTCGCGCAGCTCCGCCCGCGAGGACTTCGGCCTGGTCCGGCGTCTGCGAGTCGCGTCGTAGGGCACCAACACGTTGTCGGTCACCGAGCGCCAGGGCAGCAGCGCCTGGGAGTAGTCCTGCGGGAGCATCGCCATGTCCAGCGGCGTCTCGCGGATGACGTCCCCGTGCACCCGGACCTCACCGGACGTCGGTGGGATCAGGCCGGCGAGGATGCGCAGCAGCGTGGACTTGCCGCAGCCGCTCGGACCGAGGATGGCGACCGTCTGCCCGCGGGCGACGCTCAGCGAGACGTCCCGCAGCACGTCGACGGACTTGGTCGCCGAGCTGTAGGTCTTGCCGACGCCGACCAGCTCCAGGACGGGCGTGCCGCTGGACGGTGGGGGCACGCGCAGCGCGGTGGCCGAGGAGACGGTCACTACGCCTCCGTCTCGATCGCAGCTGGGATGTCGACGGCCGTCACGACGCGTCCGGCACGGTGAAGTCGCGGACGTCGAGTTCCTTGCCGAGGATCTGGTTGTCGTACATCAGGTCGGCGATCTCCTGGACGTCGTTCAGGGGGAAGCTCTCGTGGAAGTGGCCGAGGACGACGTCGGCACCCACCGCGGGGTCGATCTGCAGGTGCTTGAAGAGCAGCTCGGGCTGCTCCTCGTCGGTCATCGCGTTGGTGCGGGCCGCCGACTCGAACGTCGCCCGCTGGAAGTCCGCGATGACCTCCGGGTTCTGCTCGGCGAACTCCCGCGTGGTGATCCAGGAGGCCAGCGGCAGGTCCGGGTTGATCGCCGCGAAGGCATCCCCGAGCCCCCGGACGTCACCCTGCTTCAGCTCCTGGGTGACGAACGGCTCCGTGACGAAGGCGGCGTCGATGCTGCCGCTGCGCAGCGCAGCTCCCTGCGCCGGGAAGGCGAGCTCGACGAGGGTGACCTCGCTGATGTCCACGCCGTTGTCGGACAGCCACACGCGCATCGCCAGCTCGTTGATGTTCCGCAGCCCGTTGACCGCCACCCGCTTGCCGCGGAGGTCGGAGGGCTTCTCGATCGACGAGTCCGCGCCGACCAGGACGGAGCTGAGGCCGATCATGGTGCCGTCGGAGTCGGGCCGGGCCGCATCGCCGTCCGAGGAGGCGATCATCATGATGTCCATGCCCTGCTCGACGGCCTGGAAGATGGACGGGTAGTTCGAGTAGCCGATGTCCAGGGAGCCTCCCTGGAGGGCCGCCACGAGCTCGGCCCCGCTGGTGGCCTTCGTCAGCTCGGTCTCGATGCCGTGCTTCTCGTAGATGCCCTCGTCGACGCCGACGACCGTCGCCAGGGTGGAGGAGATGGGGATGTAGCCGACCCGGAGGGTCGTCACCCCGTCGCCGGACGTGTCCGCGCCGGATCCGGTCTCGCCGTCCGAGCCGCACGCGGAGAGGAACAGGAGCGCGGCGAGAGCCATCGCTCCCGTTCCCTTCCCCGCACGGCGACGACGCTCGCCGGGACGCCGAGACGCGGAGCGACGAGACTGGTGTGCGAAGGCGGTGCTCATGCTTCCAACTCCTGGTGGGTTCAGGGAACCTGGTGACAGCGGACGGTCACACCGCTGGTGGGCGGGTGTGCCTCCGTGCCGGCGGGGCCGCCGACAACGCCGTCAGCCTGGGGGGACACGGGAGGGCGTAGCCAGCGTCACGTTCCGCTGCGCGGGACGATTTCCGCCGACCGCCGGTCAGCTCGCCGCCGCCGGCGGCGGTTCGGCGAGCCCGTTCAGCGACTCCATGCCGGCGAGGTCCACGCCCGGGCTCATGCGGGCCGACCACGGGTAGGCCGCTGCGGCGCTGTCGAACAGCTCGTCCACCGTCAGCCGGCGACGGGTCAGCCCCTGCCGGTGCGCCTGGTCCATGAGGCGGCTCAGCTCGTGGCCGTTGCGCCCGGACACCCCGTAGGGGAAGGGGTCGTCGCCGAACACCCGCTCGGTCTCGTCCAGATGCGCCCTCATGAACGGCAGACTCGTGATGCGCTCGTTCTGCAGCAGGTGGTACGCCGCCTGCTTGGCCTGGTCGAAGCCGCGGCACATGGCGAGGACGAGGTCGGGGTGGGCGTCGGCGAACTCCTGCCGGACGGCGATGACGTGCAGCGCCGGATGACAGCGGGTCGCCTCGAAGAACTCCCGCTGGGCACGCGCCGGATCCCGGTGCACGGGCACGATGTCGCCGCGGTGGGCCGCCGGCACCAGCGGGAGCGCCTCCGTCATGAGGCAGTCGGCCTCCCCGTCCAGCAAGCGCTCGAGCCCGAGGTGGGGCCCGGGAACGAGCCGCGTGCGCACGCCGGCGGGGGGGCGCATCCGCTCGTCCCGCTCCGGCGCGGTCGTGACCCACTCGACGTCGGTGGCCGCCACGCCCGCGGCCTCGAGGTCGGCGCGGTGCCACAGCGAGGACGTCATGTAGTACATCGGCACTGCGACGCGTCGGCCGACCAGGTCGGCCAGCGAGGTGATCCCGCTCCCCCGCCTGGTGAGCACGTAGGGCTGGAGGAACAGCCGGTCGGGGAGAACGGGGATGGCGGTGTACGGCTCGCCCCGGTCCTTGAGGAAGGCGTAGTGGGCGACCGGTATCTCGGCGACGTCGAACGTGCCGTTCAGCAGGCCCCGCACGCCCACACCCGGCAGGACCTGGGCCACCATGACCCGGTCGAGGACGACCCGTCCGTCGTGCAGGGCCTCCGTCCGGTCGAACCGCTGGATCGCCAGCGTCCCGGCGAACTGGCGCACGGTGCCCCCTTCTCGTCGTCGACATGGGACAACTGCTCGTCCGCGGCGCACGGAGACCGTGGCGGCCGTGGCCGGTCAGGTCGGTCAGGTGGCCGTGGTCACCACGGCCGCGAGCCGCCCGCCACCGGTCCGGTGGCGGGCGACGCGGGTCACGGGACGCCGGACTCCACCGGAGCCTGCACCGCGGCATGCGGCGGCCGGGCGACCGGGTTCCCCCACCCGGTCGCCCGGCCGGGTCAGGAGCCCAGGAACGAGAGCACGAGCCGGTCGTGCTCCTCGGGCTTCTCCCACTGGGGCCAGTGCGCGGCGTCCTCGATCAGCGCGTACTGGGCGCCCGGGATCAGGGACGCCAGCCGCTCACCGATCTCGGGACCGTGACCGGGGTTCTTGTCCGACCACAGCACGAGGGTCGGAACGGTCACCCGGGCCAGGTCGGCCTCCCGGAAGTGGAACTGCTCGACGCCGGTCTCGCTGAACCGGTGGCTGAACACCTGGCGGAGGGCGGCGTTGGTGTCCGCGTCGCGGTAGAGCGCCTGCCGCAGCGCGACCAGCTCGTCGGTCACCCTGTCCGGGGCGGCCATGAGCCACTCGAGCCGCGCGCGGACGTTGTCCTCCGTCGGCGAGTCGAGCACCTTCAGCGAGCGGTCCCGCAAGGCGGCCTGCGCATCGGCGACGGCTGCGGGCGTGGCCTCCTCGTGGTAGATGACGCCCGCGCTGGTGTTGAGCACCAGCTTCTTGACGCGCTCCGGGTGGTTCAGCGCGAGCCACAGGCCGACCCACCCCCCGAGCGACTCGCCCTCGACGTAGGCGGACTCGACGCCCAGGTCGTCGAGGACGTCCAGGGCCTGATCGGCGTAGGTGGGGATGCTCTGCCCGTCGAACGGCGGGTTCTCCGACCGGCCGTGCCAGACGAAGTCGATCGCCACCACGCGGTAGTGCTCGGCGAGCCGGCGCATGTTGCGGCTGTAGGCCTCGGCATGGCCGCCGATGCCGTGCATGAGCAGGAGGGTCTCCCCCTCGCCCGCGATGATGGCGCGGGTCCGGTACTTGCGTCCGACGTAGACGACCTGGCAGTCGAGCAGATCGAGATGGATCGTTGACATGGCTCTACTCCACGAGAGGGTGCGCGCTCGCTCGAGCGACGCAGCAGGGGACGGTCAGGGCGTGGCTCGGCACCCCACCCGGACGGGGCGGGGTGCCGGCTCGAGGCGGTGGGCTAGCGCGCGACACGCGCCAGGCGGCGCCATGCCTGCACGGTCTGGTCCGTGGCGGCCATCTTCTCGTGGGACAGGCTCTCGTAGGTGATGCTCTCCGTGAGCCACTTGTCCTGTGCGCTGAAGTCGTAGTAGAAGACCCAGCGCAGCCAGCCCCAGAAGTTGGCGGTGAACAGCGCACGCGCCAGCGGGCTGCCCTGCTTGATCGCCCACATGTAGTTGCGGGTGGTGTCCTTGTCGATGGGCACGGCCCACCGCACGTGCGTCCATCGCGGACCGCGCAGCAGGAAGACGCCCGGCAGGCCGATGGCGTTGCTGCCGCTGAAGTGGTTCTTGCGGCGCCGCCACCACTGGCTCCGCGGCCAGCGGCCCACGTGCTGGTACTCCGCCGACGGCTCGCCCTCGGTCACCCGGTAGCTGACGAAGGTCTCCGGGTCCTCGAACTCGGTCGGGACCATCTTGACCTTGACGTACGCCGGCACCTGGTCGAACAGCATCCAGGCCGCCGGGCGGTGGAGGTAGAAGGCGTGGGCCGCGTCGATGGCATTGTCCATCGTGACCCGCCAGTTGGTGGCCCAGTCCTGCCTGAAGCGGAAGACCTGGACGCTGAAGTCTCGCCCGGTCGCCTCCGCCATGGTGCGCGGGATCCCCTCGAGGAACGGCGGAGCCGACTTGTCACCCAGGTAGACCCAGATCATCCCGAGCGCCTCGTGCGTCGGGTACGACGCCACCGAGACCTGCTCCGGCATGCGGCTGTCGGGGCCGTCGGTGAGAGCTGCGAGGCACTTGCCCTTCCCGTCGAACGTCCAGCCGTGGTACGGGCAGGTGACGGTGCCGGGGAACAGCACCTTCCCGGTGTGCAGGCGGGCTCCCCGGTGCGGGCAGATGTCGCTGATGGCCTTCGGGCCGTCGGGGGCCCGGAAGACGGTCAGCTCCTCACCCAGCATCCTGACCAGGACGGGCTTCTTGCCCACCCGACGGGACTCCACGGCCGGCTGCCAGTAGTTCCGGTAGCCGAGCTCGGGAACCCAGTCGCGCGAGTCCACCCGCTGGCTGGTGGGACCGTTCTCAGCCGCCGGCTGACCTGGGGTCCCGACTCCGAGTGTCTGCGTCATGTTGCTGTACCTCCGAAATGGTGGGCCCGAGGCTCGCGGCCCCGGATGAGGCCGATGACTGTGGTCTTCCGACCACTGCTGGCCGTTGCTGGCTGCGTGTGGTGCTGCTGTGGACGAGAACGTCGTCTGCCTCGAGAACAGACATTCGCGCCTCGGTCCGGCCCCCAGCAAGCGACTCGTACCGCTGGACGGAACGTCCGGTCGTCTCGGCGGGCGAGGGACGGCGACGTCCCCTCGGTGCGTCGGCGCACCTCCGTCGCCGGCGTCACGGCAGTGCGTCAGGCCGTCCGCCGGCGATGCTCAAGAGCTCTTCCCAGTCGTGCACCGTGGTGCGGAGCCGGCCGCGCGAAGCACCCAGACCGACCTCGTGGTCGTCGATGCGCCGCCAGGCCCGCATGTCCGTGGTCACCAGGCCGCGCTCGGCGAGCTGCTGCGCCAGGTCGTGCCCGACCTCGCGACCCAGCAGCTGCGGGACGTCCTCCAGCACCGCGCCGACCGTCTCGAGGGCGTCCATCTTGTTCGTGCCGATGACGCCGGACGGGCCACGTTTCAGCCAACCCGCGACGTAGTGACCGGCCAGCGGTACGCCGTCGTCCACGACCCGCCCACGGTGGTTCGGTACCACGTGCGCACCGGCATCGAAGGGCAGGCCGGCGAGGGGCACCGAGCGGTAGCCCACCGACCGGATGAGCAGCTGTGCCGGGATCGTCCGGTCCTCGCCCGTCAGGGCGACGCCACCCTCCCCGTCGGGGGCGGTGCGCTCGAGAACCAGCCCGCTGACCCGGTCCGTGCCGAGGACCTCGCGAGGCCGCGACCAGAAGTGCAGGTGCACCGTGCGAGCCGTCTCCGTCCGGGGACGCTCGGACCACTCCCGCAGGATCGCGAGGTTCCGGCCGGCCACCTTGTTGGCTTCCGCCGCCGCGGCCTCGACGGGGTCGAGTTCGAGATCCCGCGGATCCACCCGGACGCCGACGCCTGGCAGCTCGCCCAGCTCGCGCAGTTCCTTCGTCGTGAACGTCGCGCGGGCAGGACTCCGGCGTCCCACCAGGTGGATGTCCCGGAGCCGGCTGCCGGCCAGGGCCTGCAGGACGTGCTGCGGCATGTCGGTGGATTCGAGTTCACCGGGGCCCTTGGCGAGGATGCGCACCACGTCGAGGGCGACGTTGCCCACGCCGACGACCACGGCGGAGGTCGCACCCGACAGGAGTGCCTCGACGGCGGAGGGGTCGGTGCCCGGGTGACCGCAGTACCAGGAGACGAGGTCGGTCGCCGGGATGCTGCCGGGCAGCTGCTCCCCCGGGATCCCCAGCGAGCGATCCCTGGCCGCGCCGTAGGTGAGGACGACGGCGTGGGTGCTGGCCTGCAGCTCGGCGAGGGAGATGTCCGAGCCCACCTCGACGTTGCCGGTGAACCGGACGGCGTCGCGCTCCAGCACCCGTTGCAGGCTCTTGCGGAGGTCACGGATGGCCGTGTGGTCGGGCGCGACGCCGTGGCGCACCAGCCCGAACGGCGTCGGGAGCCGGTCCAGGACGTGGACCTCCACCGGAACCGCATCCTGATCGGTCAGCGCGGCGGCAGTGAAGATGCCGGCCGGTCCGGCGCCCACGACCGTGACGCGCAGCGGTCGGGAGTTCACGAGCTGGCGCTCTCCCGGCGCGGCAACGCGGCGATGAGAGGCGTGTCGACCCCGACGCGCCCGACGCCGCCGGCCCCGCCGGGCGCGCTCAGCGGCTGCGACCGACCCGCCAGAACGGTCTGGAAGAACACCCGGTTGTCGTCGATGTGCTGCTGCTGGTTCGACGGCACCTGGTCCACGTAGGCGATGGCGTCGACCGGGCAGACCGGCTCGCAGGCGCCGCAGTCGATGCACTCGGCGGGGTTGATGTAGCTGGCCCGGTCGCCCTCGTAGATGCAGTCGACCGGGCAGTTCTGGACGCAGGTCTGGTCGAGGATGTCGACGCAGCCTTCCATGATCACGTACATGTTGCTCTCTCTCGTCGAGCACCGAGGTGCGGGCGTCGTGGCCCAGCAGAGCGGGGCCGACGGCCCCCCCTGCAGCCTCTGTGGTGCGGCGTGGCGCGGGCAACGCGGCCGTACCGGTGGCCGGGACGATCGCGGCGGGTCGACGCCCGGCCGCCCGGCAGCCGCCCGTGGACGACGTCCGGGCTCGGGCCGCGGAATCGGTGCGGGTCAGCCGGCGAGGCGGTGGACCCGGGGTCCCTCGACCGACCTGGACGGCCGGTGGTGCGAGTGCGCCCCCACCCTGCTCCTGCAGCGGGGCGCCTCGTTCACGACCGGACGCGCCTCCCCTTCGCTCCCACCGGCCGGGATCCACCGTTCTCCTCCACGCGCTCGCGCTCCTCCCGGAGCGCCAGGGCGACGGAGACGATCATGTCCTCCTGGCCACCCACGTACTGCTCCTCGCCGACCCGGCGCAGGATGCTGTGGACGGGCACGTCGTACCGCTGCGCTGCCCGTTCGGCGTGCAGCAGGAAGGACGAGTAGACGCCGGCGATCCCCTGCACGATCGAGGCGCGATCCATCACCGGCATGCGGGGGATGAACGGGCGGACGACTTCCTCGGCCGCGGCCAGTGCGCGGTCGACGTCGACGCCTGTGACGACATCCAACCGCTCGAACACCGCTGCCAGGACCTCGGTCGGCGAGTTCCCCGCCCCGGCTCCCAGGGCGCACAGGGCGCCGTCGATCTGCCGGGCGCCCGCCTTGTACGCGAGGACGGAGTTGGCCACCCCCAGGGACAGGTTCTGGTGCCCGTGGAAACCGACTTCGGCGTCGTCCCCGAACTCCTCGACCAGGGCTGCGACACGCGCCTGCGCGTCCTCCAGCACGAGGGCGCCCGCGGAGTCCACCACGTAGACGCACTGGGCGCCGGCATCCACCATGATCCGCCCCTGGTCGGCCAACTCGGCCGGTGAGATGCGGTGGCTGAGCATCAGGAAGCCGACGGTGCTCAGTCCCATGTCCCGAGCCACCCCGAAGTGCTGGATCGAGACGTCGGCCTCGGTGCAGTGGGTTGCCACGCGCACCACGGACATGCCGACGTCGGCGGCGGCCCGCATGTCGTCCACCGTGCCGACCCCCGGGAGGAGCAGGCAGGCGATCTTGGCGTTCTTCGCCTCGCTCCGAGCGGCCTTGATCAGCGTCAGTTCGTCGTCGCGGGAGAAGCCGTAGTTGAAGCTGGAACCGCCGAGGCCGTCCCCGTGGGAGACCTCGATCACCGGCACGCCGGCCTCGTCGAGGGCGCTGACGGTGACGCGGACCTGCTCCTCCGTGAGCTGGTGCCCCATCGCATGGCTGCCGTCGCGCAGGGTGGAGTCGGTGATCTGGATGCCGGGGACGCCGGCCGCCGTGCTCACGCCGCAGCCACCGGACGCATGGCGAGCCGCTCCGCGACCTGCGCGGCCGCGGCGGTCATGATGTCCAGGTTGCCTGCGTAGGGGGGCAGGTAGTCGCCGTTGCCGCGGATCTCCAGGAACACCGCGACCCGCCCCGATCCGTGCCATTGCGGCCTCGGCGGGTCGAACTGCGGATCGGCTCTGAGCTCGTAGCCAGGGACGTACTTCTGCACGTCGGCCACCATCGCGTGGATGCTCTCGACGACCGCGTCGCGGTCGTACTCCTCGGGGAGCGAGCAGTAGACCGTGTCGCGCATGATCACGGGAGGGTCTGCTGGGTTCAGGATGATGATCGCCTTGCCTCGAGTCGCTCCACCGACGGACTCGATGGCCCGAGCCGTGGTCTGGGTGAACTCATCGATGTTCGCGCGGGTGCCGGGTCCGGCCGAGCGCGAGGCGATCGAGGCCACGATCTCGGCGTACTGCACCGGGACCACGCGGCTGACGGCCGCGACGATGGGGATCGTCGCCTGACCACCGCAGGTGATCATGTTGACGTTCGGCGCCGAGCCGTGCTCGTCGAGGTTCACGGCCGGCACGACGTAGGGCCCGACGGCCGCCGGCGTCAGATCGATGACCCGGATGCCCGCTGCGGCGTAGCGGGGTGCGTTGGCGGCGTGCGCCCGGGCGCTGGTCGCCTCGAACACGAGGTCGGGCAGCTCCGGCTGCTCGAGCAGCCAGTCCACGCCCCCCGCGGACACCTCGACGCCCAGCAGTTCGGCCTTCCGCAGTCCGTCGGACTCAGGGTCGATGCCGATCATCCAGCGCGGTTCGACGTGATCGCTGCGCAGGAGCTTGAAGAGCAGGTCCGTACCGATGTTGCCGGGCCCGACGATGGCTGCGCGCATGGCGTGCATCGCTCCCCTCAGGATTGGAAGTTGGCGGTGACGTCACCAGCGGTGTCGAAAGAGGCACTCACGACATCACCGAGATCGACCGTTACGGAGGCTGTGCACGATCCGGGCAGCACCACGTGGCCGGCGCGCAGCGACTGGCCGCGGAGACCGAGCGTGTTCGCCAGCCAGACCAGCGCGTGCAGCGGGTTGCCCATGACGTCGCCGGTGGTTCCGGTCCCGACGACCTCACCATTGCGCGTCAACGACACCTTGGCGTGCTGCAGGTCGACGTCCGCGAGGCTGTACCGCGAGCTGCCCAGGACGACCGCGGCGCTGGACGCGTTGTCGGCGATCGTGTCGGCGATGGTGATCCGCCAGTCGACGATCCGGCTGTCGATGACCTCGAGGGCCGGAACGACGTAGTCGACCGCCCGTGCAGCGTCCTCCACGGTGATGCCGGGGCCCGTGAGGTCCTCGCCCAGGACGAAGGCGATCTCCGGCTCGATCCGAGGCTGGATGAGATCGCTCATCGGCACCACATCGGACTCCGAGAAGATCATCCCGTCGAGCAGATGGCCGAAGTCCGGCTGGTCCACGCCGAGCTGCTGCTGCATCACCGCGGACGTGAGACCGACCTTGTGCCCCCGGACAGCACGCCCACCGCGGACCTGATCAGCCACCCACGCCAGCTGGACGTCGTACGCGTCGTCGATGGACAGGCCCGGGAAGGTCTCGGTCAACGGATTGATCGGCACGCCCTTCGCGTAAGCCTCCTGCAGAGCCTGACTGGCTCGATCCGTGGCACCTCTGTGCACCCGGCTTCAACTCCTCGTGTCCGCGATCGTCGTGATGACGGCAACTTTCGGTCGCCGCGCAGCCTGGGTAAAGCGACGCGTTCCGGACACCGGGACGACATGCGAGCGCTCGGGGGGCACCGGGTGGTGGCCTGTGCACCCCCCGCGACCGGCACAGGAAGGGCCATGGACGGTCAGCGGGCCGACTGCCTGCCCCGCCAGGGACAGGGCCTCTGACCAGGGAGCGCAACCGTGGGTGACGTGGTGTCAAGCGGATGGACACAGAGCGTGTGCGAGACTTCGCGCATAGCAAACACCTCACGAGCTTCGCGTGTTGACTGCCGACACTGACCGGGCGCGGCTCGTCCATCAGCCGCGCGCAGATCCGAGCGTGGCGGAGAACGACGCCACGTCGCTCGTCCGTCGTGCCTTCGTCGTCCTCGCGTGCTTCTCGACCAGCGACCGCGAGCTCTCGTTGGCCCAGCTCGTCGCGCGGACGGGGCTGCCCAAAGCCACCCTGCATCGACTCGCCGGCCAGCTGATCGCGGCCGGGGCGCTCGAGAGATCCGGGCGCAACTACCGGCTCGGCGTGAAGATGTTCGAGCTGTCGGGTGCCGTGTGGGCCCAGCGGGTGCTCCGTGACATCGCCATGCCCTTCCTGCAGGAGCTCTACGAGCAGACTCGGGAGACCGTCCAGCTGGCCATGTTCGACGGCGACGCCGTTCTCTACATCGACCGGATCCGGGGTCACAACACCGCGGTCCTGCCGACGTTCCCCGGGGGACGGATGCCGGCGTACTGCACGGCCCTGGGCAAGGCCATGCTGGCCTTCTCCCCCGCGGAGACGGTCAACGGCATCATCGCCCGCGGTCTGATCCCGCTCTCGCCCCGCACGGTGACGACACCGAACCTCTTGATCGCTCAGCTGCGGAGCATCCAGCGCACGCGGATCGCCTACGACGCCGAGGAGTCCGTGTCGGGGGTGTGCTGCGTGGCCGCGCCGGTGCTGGGTGCGAACGGTCGCGCGATCGCGGCCGTCTCGGTGTCGGCCACGACCCCCCGCGCACGCAGGCTGCGCGCCGAGTCCGTCCGTTCCTGCGCGACGCGGATCGGCCAGGCGCTCCGCGACCACAGTCCGGGGGCCTAGGGGTTCCTGGGTCGGTGCGTCGACCGTGCTCCCGCGGCCGGGGTGATCCGGCGACCCTGGCGCAGCGGCTGAAGGACGACCTGCTCTCCGGCGCCGAACGCACGGTCGCCGGCAAGGCCCACTCGGCCCATCCGTTCGCCGGACTCCTCGGCCTGCTCAACCGCCAGCTCGCCGACCACGACGACGCCCTCGAGTCGGCTCTGGCCAAACACCCGGGACGGGATCACCCCGCGGACGCGGGGAGCACGTCGCGAGGCTTACGGCTGCGTCCCTCGCGGCCGGATCACCCCCGCGGAGGAAAGTGGGCCTGTCGGTCGAGGTACTCGTCCTGAACCTGGGTCCACCGTCCCTGACCGAGCAGCGCGGTTCGGTGCGGCGCGTCGCGGACCTGCTGGAACGTGGGCGCCACGCCGTGGTGGCCGCCGACGACGACGGCGATGCGGTGCCCGTCGGCCGCCGACCAGTGGTGCCGCTCCGCCAGCCAGCGAACCAAGCACACATGACCGGCCAGCTCGTGCCGCAGCTCGCGCCGGTTGCCGTAGGGACCCTCGACCGGCAGCCCGGCGGCGTGCATCCGGGCGGCCAGGCTGGGGACCTGGACCGCGAAGGCCGGCGTCGCCTTGCCCAAGTCGTGCACGCCGGCCAACCAGACCACCAGCCGCCGGGCGCGGTCCTCGTCCCCAGCGACACAGGCGGAGATGACACGTCGCACGCTCGACGGCAGCCACTCGCCCCAGAGCCGGCCGGCGACCGCGGCCGTGTCGTCCAGATGCCGCCAGAGCGGCATCCAGTCGTCGACCTGCCGCTGCTCGTCGCGGTGCGCCTTGGCCCACACCGATCGGGCCGCAGCGCTCAGTTCGTGCGAGACGACATCGTCCACTCAGCGGCTCCCCCGTCACCGATCGTGACAGTGTCAACGCAGTTCCGCGGGACCCGCAACCCCCCCGCTAGGAGCAGCGGATGTGGGGCTGTCTGCAGACCGACTCGCTGGGCCAGAACGGTGACCAGTTCAGCGACGAGACCCTCCCCCGACGTAGCGCGCTGACATCCGGTCACTCTTGGCACTTGTGCCCACCAGAGAGTGCGCCCGTTGGGGCGACATCCCCCAGCGGCCACAGCAAGCAAGACATTCGGCACTTAGGGTTACCAGTGTGCGCATCCTCTTCATCTGCACCGGGAACATGTGCCGCTCCCCCCTGGCCGAGCGGCTGACCAGCGCGTGGGCGGAGCACATGCTCGGCGCGGAAGCAACCGCGGTGCACGTCCGCAGCGTGGGCACCGACGCCGTCGAGGGCCGCGAGATGGACCGCCGGAGCGCACGGGCGCTGGCGGAGCTGGGCGGATCGGCCGCGGGATTCACCTCGCGCACGCTCGGTCCTGGTGAGACCGAGGATGCGGACCTGGTCCTCACGATGACGCGCCGGCACCGGCACAACGTGCTGAAGGAGGCTCCTCGAGCGCTCCGTCGAACGTTCACGCTCCCGGAGGCCGCGGCCCTGCTGCGCCTGGTGGATACCACCGGCCTGGAGGGCCTGCCGCTGGACGGGCGAGCGCTCGGTCTCGCCAGCCTGCTCGACGGCGCCCGCCGGGTCCGTCCGGCCAGCGCACAGGACGACGTATTCGACCCGATCGGCCGTCCCTACCGCGTCCACCAGGACGTCGCCGCGCACATCTCCGAGTCCCTGGTCCCGCTGGCCGACGTCCTGTTCCGGCTACCGCGGACGGCGCCGCGCCAGACGCACGCGCCCCTCGCCCGAGCCTGAAGGTTCCCACGACGACCGTGCGCGACGACTCCGTGGCGGCCAACTGCCTGCCGACCGTCCTGTCATGACGTTGCTCTTCGTGTGCACGGGGAACATCTGCCGGTCGGCCCTCGCCGACCGGCTGGCCGCACAGTGGTCAGAACCTGGTCTCCCGGTGGCCAGCGCCGGCACCCGTGCGGTGGACGGTCGGCGCATGCACCCACTGACCGCAGCGGTGTTGGAGCGGCACCGTGGAACCGCGGAGCACTTCCGTTCCCGCCAGCTCACGCCGAGCGTGCTGGCCGACGCGGGTTTGGTGCTCACCATGACCGGCGAGCACCGGGACGCGGTCCTGCTGATGAGCCCGCGGCACCTGCACAGCGCCTTCACCCTGCAGGAGGCAGCGACCCTGCTCGCCGACCTCCCGGCTGTCCGCCTGGGCGGCCCGCCGGCTGACCGGCCCGCAGCCCTGGCCCGCCGGCTCGCCGGAGCACGTGCGGTGCGGCGGCGGGATCGCGCCGCCGCCGCCGACGACATCGCCGACCCGATCGGCGGATCCCCCTCGGTGCACTCCCGGATCGGCGGGCAGGTCGCGATAGGGGTGCGCGCGGTCACCGACGCGCTGCGTGACCCGTCCGGAGGTGACGCTCTGACGGTGCGGATGCGCCGCCTGCCACCGGTGCCCACCGTCAGCTGACCACTCCTCGGCGACCGGCCTGGCCCGACCGCACGGGTCAGAGGCGCTCCACGCCGTCCCCGGCCAGCACTCCGCGGGTGTCCAGCAGGCGCAGCCCGTCCAGGGCGCCATCCAGGTAGGCGGCGTGGCTCTGCAACAGGACGACGGCGTCTGCCTGCTCGGCCGCAGAGCGCATGTCGTCTTCACCGATGAGCACGTGCTCGTCCTCGCTGTGCTCGGCGGCGTTCCAGCGGCTGACGTAGGGATCGTGGAACCGGACGTCGGCGCCCATGGCGAGCAGCTTGACCGCGAGTGGAACGGCCGGGGACTCGCGCTCGTCAGCGATGTCCGCCTTGTAGGTGACACCCAGCAGCAGCACGACCGAACCGCGGACGGCCTTGCCCTCGTCGTTCAGCCGGTCCTGGATGCGACGCGCCAGGTAGCCCGGCATCGACGAGTTGATCTCCTGGGCCAGTTCGACGAACCGGAACGGGTAGCGCAGCCGGGTCTGCACCGTGTGCGACAGGTAGTTCGGGTCGATCGGGATGCAGTGCCCGCCCACACCCGGCCCTGGGTAGAAGGCCTGGAAGCCGAACGGCTTGGTCTTGGCGCACTCGATGACGTTCCACAGGTCGATGCCCAGCTCGTGGGAGAACCGGGCCATCTCGTTGACCAAGGCGATGTTGATGTGCCGGTAGGTGTTCTCCAGCAGCTTGGCCATCTCGGCCTCCCGAGTGCCCCTGGCCGGCACCACGGTGTCGATGAAGCCGGCGTAGAAGTCGACCGCCCGCTTGGTGCACTGCTCGGTCACGCCGCCGACGACCTTCGGCGTGTTCTGGATCCCGTACGTCTTGTTGCCGGGATCGACCCGCTCCGGGGAGAACGCCAGGTTCAGGTCCGTCCCGACCTTCAGGCCACCGGCTTCCAGGAGCGGCAGGAACAGCTCTTCGGTGGTACCGGGGTACGTGGTCGACTCGAGGACGACGAGGGTGCCGGCGGTCAGGTGCTCGCCCAGCATCCGACCCACGGACTCGATGGCGCCGAGGTCCGGAGCGCCCGCCTGCGACAGCGGGGTCGGCACGCACACGACGACCGTGTCAGCCCGTGACACGCACGCCTCGTCCGAGGTGACCGTGAAGGCCCCCGAGAGCGCCAGGGTGACCTGCTCATCCGAGACGTCGTCCACGTGCGACGACCCACTCCCGAGCCGCTCGACGACCTGCGGGCGGTCGAGGCCGACAACGTGGCGACCGGAGCCCAGCATCGCCAAGGCCAGTGGTAGGCCGACGTAACCCAGCCCGACCACCACCGCGACATCACCACCGGACGGTGCCTTGTCCGCCGTACAGGGAGATGACCCCACTATTCCCCCAACCGCCGTTCTGGTGGACGGCACGCAGCTTTCGATTGCGATCTTCCGCATGCAACGGCTGGAACAACGAGCCGTATCCAACAGGCCGTCATCGCGCGCGCGCCCTGACCTCCCCCGCCAGCTCATCGAGCATGTCGGGCCAAGACGGCGACCGATGGCCCGTGATGCCAGCGAAGCGGCGACCGTCGAGAGTCCGGTTGATGACAACGTCGGACTGCGGAACCACCAGGACGTCTCTCTCCAGTGATGTGGCAAAGGAGCGCAGGAGCGACAGCTTGTCGATGACCGGGCCCGCCACGTGCCACAGCCCCGTAAGACTCTGATGATCGTGGAGCAGGAGGGCGATCACCCGAGCCAGTTCCGCAGTCGTCAACCCGCTGTACAGGGCCTTGTCCCATCCGCGGACGGTGCCGCTCTGCCGAAGGAACCACTCGATGAGCCCGGAGGCACGATCGAGTTCCAGCCCGACCATCGACGTCCGCAGAGTCACCACGTGCTCGGCATCCACCTCTCCGAGCAGCTTGCTACGCCCGTACACGTCGACCGGATCTGGCGTGTCTCCCTCGCCGTAGGCGCCCGTCCGCCCCGAGAAGACGCAGTCCGTGGAGATGGTCACCATCCGAGCCCCAGCCAGCGCGCACAGTGAAGCCAGCCGGTGCGGAAGCAGGCTGTTGACGAGGATGGCTTCGACGGCCTCTCGCCCCTCGGCGCGCTGCTTGACCGCACCTACGCAGTTGACGACGGCCTCTGGCCGCGAGGTGGTCAACGCTGAGGCGATGGAGTGCTCCAGCCGCCCGTCGACGCCGCTGATCACCGGCCCTCCGGCCAGCGCCTCGGCCGTGGCGCCGACGGGGAGCCGCCGGGTCACCGCCGTGACTTCGTCACCCTGCGCCCGCAGTGTGCGGACGACGACATGACCGAGCATCCCGTCCGCGCCCAGCACGGTCACGCGCATGCTGTTACCTCAGCCTTCTGGGCCACGTCGACAAGGACGTCCGCAATGTGTCGAACCGTCTTCCGCCGGTCGAACTCGGCGCTGTAGTACCGCCGGGCCCGCCGGCCAAGCTCCGCGCGTTCATCGACACCGAGCCCGTAGAGGTGGCGAGCTCCGGCAGCCAGGGCCTCGCCGTCCCCGGCGTCGACGGTGACGCCGCATCCCGAGGCTCTCACCACGCGCGCACCCTCACCGTCGAGCGCCGCGAGCACCGGTCGCCCGCAAGCCAGATAAGCCTGAACCTTGCTGGGGATCGTGAGAGCGAATACCGGCGCCGGCTGCAGCGTCACCACCATCACGTCCGCCAGCGCGAACCAGGTGGGCATGCTCTCCGCGGTACGACGTCCTGGCAGGTGCACCGTCCGACCGAGGTCGCGCTTACGCACCTCGTCCGCCAGCCACCCAGCCCGACTGCCATCGCCCAGAACGACCCAGTGCAGGTCCGGCAGGCCCCTGGTTGCCTCGGCAGCTTGGACCAGGGTTTCGAGTCCCTGCGCGGAGCCCAGATTGCCTGCGAACATCAGCACGAAGCCCTGGGGAACTTCCGCCCGCTCGGGTGCGTCCTCGGGGACGGACACGGGCACGAACTCCTCCTCTGCCCAGTTGGGTGCATACGAGATCGCCTCCGTTCTGACGCCCTGCGCCAGCAGCGGTCCTCGAAAGGCCTCGGACTGGACCAGCACCCGTTCCATCCGCCGGTGCAGCCAGGCGCTCGCGGCGGTAGCCGCGCGGTCCAGCCATGGCCGCCGAAGCAGCCCCATGGCACGGAGGGTGTCCGGCCACAGGTCTTGCAACCACAGGACAACGGGCGCCCGCTTCACCCAACCCAGGACGGCGGCGGGAATCGTCACGGTGAGGGGTGAATATCCCACGACCAGGACCGCGTCCACCCGCCCGCGCAGCAGCAGCGGGCCCAGCAGCGATGCAGAAGCTGCGAAGGACAGGTAGTTCGCGGCCAGCCGAGCGGGCGTGCTGTTGCCCCTCGGGATCAGCGGTACCCGTGTGATCCGGGCGCCGAAGGCCGACTGGCGGACGGGCCGCAGAGGCCCGTACCCCGGGAAGAGCCGCCCAGCCGGATAATTCGGCTGCCCGGTCAGCACGTCCACCCGATGGCCGTCCGCAACGAGACCGGCCACCAGGTCGTTGACCCGGAAGCCTTCCGGCCAGAAGTACTGCGACACAACAACCACGCGCATCTGCCGCCCACGCCTCCCCCATCGGCGCCGCAACGACGCGGCCGCTCACGTCTCACGGCTCCAGTGCCGCCAAGGCTAGTACTCAGTGTTACGACTACGCTGCACCGGGTGAAGGTGTTGACGGTTGTCGGGACACGGCCGGAGGTCATCCGACTTTCCCGGGTAGTCGCGAGGTTGGACGAGTCCGTAGAGCACGTCCTGGTGCACACCGGGCAGAACTACGACCACCAGCTGAACGGGGTGTTCTTCCAGGAGATGGGGCTGCGCGACCCGGACCACGTGCTCGGAGTGGACACGACGAGTTTGGGCTCGGTCCTGGGCGACACCCTGGTGAAGACCGAAGCCGTCCTCAAGTCCGAGTCCCCGGACGCCTTCCTCGTCCTGGGCGACACGAACAGCGCCATCTCGGCGGTCATGGCCAAGCGGATGCACATCCCCGTCTTCCACATGGAGGCAGGCAACCGCAGCTTTGACGAGAACGTGCCGGAGGAGACGAACCGACGACTCGTCGACCACGTTGCCGACTTCAACCTCGTCTACACCGAGCACGCTCGGCGGAACTTGCTCGCGGAAGGTCTGCACCCTCGGCGCATCATGCTCACGGGTTCCCCCATGCGGGAGGTTCTAGACCACTACCGCGACCGCATCGACGGGTCTGATGTGCTCGACCGCCTCGAGCTGACGCCCGGGTCCTACGTGCTCGTCAGTGCGCACCGCCAAGAGAACGTGGACAAGCCAGCGCGCCTTATGGCGCTGCTCGATTGCCTCCGGGCAGTTCATCAGGAGACCGGCCTGATGGTGTTGGTGACCACGCACCCGCGGACGCGCAAGCGGCTCGACGACACACCCCACCCCGGGTCGTTGGACGGCGTGGTCTTCGCTGCCCCGTTCGGCTTCTTCGACTACGCGGCCCTCCAACAGAACGCGTACTGCGTACTCTCTGACAGCGGCACGATCAGCGAGGAAGCAGCCATTCTCGGCTTTCCAGCGGTGACTCTCCGCTCGTCCATCGAGCGGCCAGAAGCTCTCGACACGGGCTCGATCATCACGACCGACCTCCGGGCAGAGAGCATCATGCTCGGCATGGCTTGCGCGGTGCGCGACCACCGTTCCGCGCCGGCGCCCGCGGACTACGCACGGACGTCGTGTAGCACCGCCGTTCGCAACTTCATCATCTCGGTCACCCCGGAGCATGCTGTCTGGGCTGGCTTGCGGTGACGTCGGCCGGCTCGCGGCCCAGGCAGGTCCTTCTCGTCGCCGCTCACTTCCAGCCGGGCTTCCGGGCAGGTGGCCCGGTGCGGTCGCTCGCCCACATAGTCGACACCTGCCCGGAGGACACCCAGGTCACCGTTGTGACGCGTGATCGGGATCTTGGCGACGACGCCCCCTATCCCGACCTATCTGGGCGCTGGTGCGCCCGAGGGCGCCACCGCGTCTACTACTTGAACATCCGGAGTCTCCGCCAGTGGCTGCGCTTGCTGGCCGAGGTGCGCCGAGATCGATTCGAATTGTTGTATGCCAACAGCGTCTGGTCCCCCATGTTCACGGTCGTCCCGATCGTGGCGACGTCACTGGGATTGCTGCGCGCCGACCGTGTTCTCCTCGCACCCCGCGGCGAATTTTCGGCCGGCGCCCTCTCCCTGAAGTCTCGGAAGAAACGGTGGGCGCTGCGGCTCTGGGGGCCGGTCCTGCGACGTGGGCATGTCACATGGCACGCCTCATCGTCACGAGAGGCGGCTGACGTTCGCGCGGCCTTGCCTTGGGCGAAGGTCCAGGTGGTCGGCGACCAGGTGACGCTGCGCTCGGAAGCCCTACAGCCGCCCGACCCCCATGAGGGCGCCCTGAGGATGGTCTTCCTCAGCCGGATCAGTGCGATGAAGAACCTCGCAGGCCTCTTGGCGGCCCTCACCCGGGTACGCGGGCCAGTGCAACTGGACCTTTACGGCCCCATCGAAGACCGCACGTACTGGAGTCAGTGCCTCCTCCTCGCCGGCCAGGCGCCGGCCAACGTGACGATCACCTACCGCGGTGAGGTACGCCCCGACGAGGTCGTCCGCACTTTCCATCAGTATGACGCCTTCTGTCTGCCCACCCTGGGCGAGAACTTCGGCCATGTGATCGCCGAGAGCCTGGCCGCCTCCTGTCCGGTGATCTGCTCCGACCACACCCCGTGGTCGGCCACGCTGGCTGATGGGGGCGGAGCCGTCGTCAGCGACCTGGCGCCGGAAAGTCTGGCGGCTGCCCTGCAGGAGTGGATGGACCTTTCACCCGTCGAGCGGCACGCTCGCAGGCAGGCCGCGGGACGTGCGTACCAGCGGTGGCAGCGGAGCGTGAACGGCCACAACGTCCTCGACGTGCTGCGCGCCGAACAACCGCAGGAGCCCGGTGACGGACGGCGTCGGGTGGCGCTGGTCACCCAGGGGTTCGAGCTCGGCGGCGGCGTCCCCCAGGTGGCTCGGTGGCTGCGCGACGGATTGGAGGCGACATGGGACTACGTCGTCGACCACCACGATGTGGCAACCTCGCGCAATGACGAGCTGAGTCGGCGACTCACCGCTCCACGCACTTGGTTCAAACGGAGCCTGCGGGGCACCACCGCCCCCGGGTCCGGTCCCGTGCGCTGGGGCGCCAACGCGGTCGAGTTCGAGCCCATGCGCTACCGCCCGCGCACGGAGCTCACGAATGTCTTGAACGAGTACCAATTGGTCCAGGTGGTGGCCGGAGGGCCAGCCCTTGCCCGGCTGACCGAGCACGTTGGACCTCCGGTGGTCTTGCAAGTCGCGACCCTGGTGGCCTGGGAGCGCGCGTCGCAGCTGGCCGAGACCCCAGGCCCCCTCCGGATGTGGCGAACTGTGATGACCCGGATCGTGCAGCGTGTCGACCGACGAGCCCTGGCTGGTGTCGACGCCATCCTCGCCACGAACCGCGAACTGCGTGACGCATTGCAGCCGGCTACCGCCGCCCCCGTCGTGGTGGCCGCGCTAGGGGTCGATGTCGACCGATACTTCCCCAACCCGGAAGGACTCCAGCAAGCGGGGCCCATCCTTTCTGTTTGCCGGTTGGGCGACCCGCGCAAGGGGCTTGCAAGAATGGTGCGGGCCTACGGCCTACTGGTCAGGGAGTTCCCTGACGCGCCTCGTCTCGTGCTGGCGGGGAAGGGCTCGCCGCTCGCCACTACCAGGGAGACGATCGAGCGCCTCGGCTTGAGTGGGCGAGTGTCGATCCAGACGGATGTGGACTTCGATGCGCTGCCACTGCTTTACCGCAGCGCTTCGCTGTTCGTGCAGGCATCCTTCGAAGAAGGATTCGGGTTATCCGTCGCCGAGGCCATGGCCAGCGGACTGCCGGTTGTTTGCACGGACACAGCGGGTACCCGTGAGACGGTGCAGGACCACGAGACCGGATGGGTCGTGCCGCAGCAGCCCCTCGAGGTCGTCGAGACCGCCCTTGCGGCGGCGATGGCAGCCGCCCTGGGCGTCGAGGGAGTCACTCGGGGCGCGAATGGCCGGGCCCGCTGCGTGGCCCACTTCGCGGCTGACGTGACGATGAGGCGGGTGACATCCGTCTATGACGGCCTCCTCGGCCGTGGGCCTGATCGATCACCACCGCATGACTCGGCCAGCGAGCGGTTCATCCACCCGGGGACCATCGCCGATGGACGGCTTCGGCAGCCAGGAGTGGACGGCCGCCAGCAGGCGTAGCCGCGACGACGTCAGGTCCCTCCGCTTCACCAGGTCCGCCAGAAGCACACGGGGCAGAACGGCGAGTTCGCCCAGCCAGGCGAACACCGCCGTCCCGATCCCGAAGTTTGCCCGAGCGAACCACACTCTGTTCCGCGGAGAGTAGTAACTCCATCGAGGACCCGTGATCACCTGAGAAGCGTGGTGCACCGCTGGCGCCCCGCCATGGCAGACGATCTTGTATCCCGCCCTGCGGACACGGACACAGAAATCGACGTCCTCGTGTCCCAGGAAGTAGCTTCCGTCCATTCCGATCCGGTGGACGAGATCACCCCGCAAGAACATGGCCGCGCCGGTGACCCACTCACACTCCTGCACCCGGACGCCCGGATCGATCAAGGGTCGAGATGCTTTACGGAAGCGTGTCAGTCTGGCCGCCCCGGACTGGAGGCGCCCGTCGCCGAGCCGCAGGACCGGACCGACGACGCCGATGCGTGCGTCAGCTCGGAGGGTCTCGACGCACCGGCGAAACGACTCCGCCGAAATCTCGAGGTCGTTGTTCAGCAGAATCAGCACGTCACTATCTCGACCGGCGGCAACCCGCATGAACGCCGTCCCATATCCGAGATTGCGGTCCATGACCAGCCACTCCACATCGGCTGGAAGGCTTACCGGCCTCACCGAACGATCGTTGACCGCCACTACGACGTCGTCAACGAAAGGTG
>JAOPWO010000475.1 GCA_025965635.1 Modestobacter sp.
GCGGCACAAGTACCCGACCGAGGTCTACGACGTCTCCTACGCCGAGGAGGCCGGCATCAAGTCGGCCACCTTCGCCGTCAAGCAGCCCTACGCCTACGGCACGCTCTCGGTCGAGCAGGGTACCCACCGGCTGGTGCGCATCTCGCCCTTCGACAACCAGGGCCGCCGGCAGACCTCCTTCGCCGGTGTCGAGGTGCTGCCCGTGGTGGAGCAGACCGACCACGTCGACATCCCGGAGAACGAGATCCGGGTCGACGTCTTCCGGTCCTCCGGCCCCGGTGGGCAGAGCGTCAACACCACCGACTCCGCCGTCCGGATGACCCACATCCCGACCGGCATCGTGGTGTCCTGCCAGAACGAGAAGTCCCAGATCCAGAACCGGGCAGCCGCGCTGCGCGTGCTCCAGGCCCGGCTGCTCGTCGTCCGGAAGCAGGAGCAGCGGGCCGAGATGGACGCGCTCAAGGGCGAGGGCAGCAGCTGGGGGAACCAGATGCGCTCCTACGTCCTGCACCCCTACCAGATGGTCAAGGACCTGCGGACCGAGGTGGAGAGCGGCAATCCCGGCAACGTGCTGGACGGCGACATCGACGGCTTCATCGACGCCGGCATCCGCTGGCGGCGTCAGCAGGAGACCGCCGACGCCGACCGGTAACGGGTCGGGGACACAGATCGGGGGCGCGCCGCGCAGAGGCCCGGGGGAGTGGCGCGCGGCAGGTAGCGTTGCCCCTCGTGATCGAATTGCAACACGTCACCAAGATCTATCCGACCAGCCCCCGGCCGGCCCTGGATGACGTCTCGATGCAGATCGACAAGGGCGAGTTCGTCTTCCTCATCGGTTCGTCCGGGTCGGGCAAGTCCACCTTCCTGCGGCTGCTGCTGAAGGAGGACAACCCCACCAAGGGCGTCGTGAAGGTCAACGACAAGAACCTGGGCACGATGAGCAAGTGGCAGGTGCCCAAGCTCCGCCGCACGATGGGCTGTGTCTTCCAGGACTTCCGGCTGCTGCGCAACAAGACGGTCGCCGAGAACGTCGCTTTCGCCCTCGAGGTGATCAACAAGCCGCAGCGCACGATCAAGCGCGTCGTCCCCGAGGTGCTGGAGATGGTCGGCCTGGAGGGCAAGGAGAACCGCCTGCCCAACGAGCTGTCCGGTGGTGAGCAGCAGCGCGTGGCCATCGCCCGCGCCTTCGTCAACCGCCCGCTGGTGCTGCTCGCCGACGAGCCCACCGGCAACCTCGACCCCGAGACCAGCCAGGACATCATGCTGCTGCTGGAGCGGATCAACCGCACCGGCACCACGGTCGTCATGGCCACGCACGACTACCACATCGTCGACTCGATGCGGCGTCGCGTGATCGAGCTCAACGACGGCGTCGTCAGCCGCGACCAGTCCCGCGGTGTTTACGGCGTGGGTCGCTGAGGTGCGGGTCGCTGACCTGCCGATGACCGCCGCACCGCAGAACACGACAGGGAACTGATGCGCGTCAACTTCGTCCTCTCCGAGGTGGCCGCCGGGCTGCGCCGGAACCTCACCATGACCGTGGCGATGATCCTGACCACCGGGATCTCCCTGGGTCTCATGGGCACGGGTCTGCTGATCGCCAACATGATCGGCGACATGCGGGAGATCTACTACGACAAGGTGCAGGTCTCGATCTACCTCACCGACGACGTCAGCGACCCGCAGCGCGATGCCATCGCCGCCGCCCTCGAGGGCTCGCCGGAGGTGCGCAACTACATCTACGAGTCCAAGGCCGAGGCGTACGAGCGCTTCACCCAGCAGTTCCAGGAGCAGCCGGCGCTGATCGCCAACACCCCCGAGGACGCGCTCCCGGAGAGCTTCCGGGTCGAGCTGGTCAACCCGGAGCGGTACGAGGTGATCGCGCAGGAGTTCCCGGTCGGGGAGAACGGCGTCGAGGACGTCCGCGACGAGGGCGACTTCCTCGACCGGCTGTTCAGCCTGCTCAACGGCGCCCGGAACGCGACGATCGCGGTGGCCGTCGTCCAGGCCCTGGCCTCGCTGCTGCTGATCTCCAACTCCATCCAGCTGGCGGCGTTCAACCGGCGCAACGAGACCAACATCATGCGGCTGGTCGGCGCCTCGCGCTGGTACACCCAGCTGCCGTTCATCCTCGAGGCCGCGCTCGCCGGCCTGATCGGTGCCGGTCTGGCCATCGGCGGCCTGGTGCTCACCAAGGTGCTCTTCGTCGACAAGACGCTGGCCGGGCCCATCAAGGCCGGGATCATCCCGCCGGTCGACTGGTCGGCGATCGCCGCGATCTCGCCGATCATCGCCGCCGCCGGCGTCGGCCTCGCCTCGGTGGCCGCCTACGTGACCCTGCGGCTCTACGTCCGCCTCTAGCCGGTGGCAGGCCTGGGTAACCTGGGGGCATGCCGCGTGAGACCGGGCGCAAGCTCATCGCCCAGAACAAGAAGGCGCGGCACGACTACTCGATCCTCGACACCTACGAGGTCGGCCTGGTGCTGACCGGCACCGAGGTGAAGAGCCTCCGCGCCGGTCGTGCCTCGCTGGTCGACGGCTTCGCCACGGTCGACCAGGGCGAGGTGTGGCTGCAGCACGTGCACATCCCCGAGTACACCGAGGGCACCTGGACCAACCACGCCCCGCGCCGCAAGCGCAAGATCCTGATGCACCGCGCCGAGATCGAGAAGCTGATCGGCAAGACCAAGGAGGGCGGGCTCTCGCTCGTCCCGCTGGACCTGTACTTCAAGGACGGCAAGGTCAAGGCCACCCTCGCGCTGGCCAAGGGCAAGAAGGCCTACGACAAGCGGCACACCCTCGCCGAGCGCGACTCGCGCCGGGAGATGGAACGGGCCTTCGGGCGTCACGTGAAGGGTCGCAGGTGAGAGGCGTCGCGTACGACCGGTTCGGGGACGAGGACGTGCTCAGCGTCCGCGACGACCTGCCGGAGCCGCCGGTCGGACCGGACACCGTGCTGGTGCGCACCCGCGCCGCCGGGGTCAACCCCGTCGACATCGGCATCCGCGGCGGGCACCTGGCCGGTGCCTATCCGCACCACTTCCCGATCATCCCGGGCTGGGACCTCGCCGGGGTCGTCGAGCGGGTCGGCCCGGCCGTGGTCGACTTCGCGCCCGGCGACGAGGTGTTCGGGTACGTGCGCCGGGACGACGTCCAGTGGGGGACGGCGGCCGAGTTCGTGCCCGTCCCGCAGCGGTGCCTGGCGCACAAACCGGAGTCGCTCGGGTTCGCCGAGGCCGGCGCGCTGCCGCTCGCCGGGCTGACCGCCTACCAGGCGCTGACCGAGGTGCTGGACGTCGGCGAGGGCGACCGGGTGCTGGTGCACCGGGCCGCCGGCGGGGTCGGGTTCTTCGCCGTGCAGATCGCCGTCGCCCTGGGTGCGCACGTCATCGGCACCGCCAGCCCGAGGAACCACGGCTTCCTGCGGGACGCCGGCGCGGCCGAGGTGCTCGACTACGCGGCCGGCCCGATCAGCGGGCAGCTCGCCGAGCCGGTGGACGCCGTCCTCGACCTGGTGGGCGGCGAGACCCTGGCCGACGCGCCGGCACAGGTGCGGGAGCCGGCCCGGATCGCCAGCGTCGTCGACCCCGTCGTGCTGGAGCTGGGCGGCCGGTACGTGTTCGTCCGCCCGGACGCCCACGACCTGGAGGAGCTGGCCCGGATGGCCGAGGCCGGCCAGTTGCGGGTGCCGATCGCCAAGGCGTTCCCGCTGGCGGAGACCGCCGCGGCGCAGCGGCTGGTGGCCGGCGGGCACGTGCGCGGCAAGGTCGTCATCACGCTCGCCTAGCGTGCGGGCATGACTCTGCAGCCGCCGGCCGACGACGCCGACGTCCCGCGTTACTGGCAGGAGCTGGGCCTGCCCGGGCTGGTCGACGTGCACGTGCACTTCCTGCCCGAGCGGGTGCAGGCCAAGGTGTGGCAGTACTTCGACCAGGCCGAGACGCACTACGGCCGGCCGTGGCCGATCCAGTACCCGCTCCCGGTCGACGAGCGGTTCGCCGTCCTGGCCGCGCTGGGCGTGCGGGCCTTCCCGACGCTGCCCTACCCGCACAAGCCGGGCATGGCCGCCTGGCTGAACCAGTGGTCGGCCGAGTTCGCGGCGCGCGACCCGCGCGTGCTGCAGTCGGCCACCTTCTACCCGGAGGCGAGCGCAGCCGACGACGTGGCGGCGGCGCTGGACGCCGGGGCCCGGGTGTTCAAGGTGCACGTGCAGGTCGGCCGGTTCGACCCCCGCGACCAGCTGCTGGAGCCGGTGTGGGCGCTGCTGGAGCAGGCCGGGACGCCGGTGGTCATCCACTGCGGCTCCGGGCCGCTGCGCGGTGAGCACACCGGGCCGGCGCCGATGACCGGACTGCTCGAGCGCTTCCCGGCCCTGCAGCTGGTGATCGCGCACCTCGGGATGCCGGAGTACGGGGCGTTCCTCGACCTCGCCGAGCGGTACGAGCGGGTGCACCTGGACACCACCATGTTCGCCACCGACTTCACCGAGCAGCTGATGCCCTTCGACCGGGCGCTGCTGCCGCGGCTGGGTGCGCTGCGGGACAAGGTGCTGCTGGGCACCGACTTCCCGGCCATCCCCTACCCGTACAGCCACCAGCTCGCCGCGCTGCACCGGCTGCAGCTGGGCGAGGACTGGCTGCGCGCCGTCCTGTGGGGCAACGGCGCGCGCCTGTTCGGTCTCTCCGGCTAGAGCGGCGGCGTGCTGACCGGCGGCCTCCGGTGTCCGGTGGCCTCCTCGAAGCCCCGCCCGGCGGCGAGCAGCAGCGGCTCGTCGAACGGGCGGGCGAAGAACTCCACGCCCACCGGGACGCCGAGGGGCGCGTCCGCGGTCGGCGCGGTGAACCCGCCGGGCACGGTGAGGGCCGGGAAGCCGGTCAGTGCGGCCAGGATCCCGTTGCGGTCGCGCTGCATCTGCTCGACGACGGGCTCCACCAGGCGGCTCTGCATCGGGTAGAAGAGCAGGTCGAGGTCCTGGGCGTCCATCAGTGCCAGCACCCGGTCGCGGAACTCGGCGATGCCGGCGAGCCGCTGGGCGTAGTCGGCGCTGGTGCGGCCGTCCCCGGTCTCGTCTGCGGCGGCGAGGAAGCTCTCGACGGTCGGGTGCAGCCGGTCCAGCGCCCGGATCTCCTCCAGCGTGCGCACGGGCGCGTCGGTGGTGGCCAGGTAGGCCTCGAGCAGCGGCTCGAACTCGAACCGCTGGACGTCGTAGGTCGCCGACAGCTCGGCTGCCGTGGCACCGAGGTCGACGTCGACGACCGTCGCGCCCTGGGCGGTGAGGTCCGCGCGGGCCTGCTCGACCACCGCGTTCACCGGCTCGTAGAGCTCACCCGCGAGCAGGAAGTCGGTGACCACGCCGATCCGCGCCCCGGGCAGCACGCGCCGGCCGGCGGCTGCCACGTAGTCGGGGAGCTCCCGGTCGACGAGGACGTCGGTGGCCGGGTCGGCCGGGTCGTGGCCGGCCATGACCTGCAGCACCGCGGCGGCGTCGGCGACGGACCGGGCGATGGGTCCGGCGGCGTCCTGCGTCGAGGACACCGGCACGATGCCGTCCCGGCTGACCAGCCCGCGGGTGGGTCGCAGGCCGACGAGACCGTTGGCCGAGGACGGCGACCGGATCGAGTTGACGGTGTCAGTGCCGGTCCCGACGACGGCGAAGCCCGCGGCGACGCCCGCGCCGGTGCCACCGCTGGACCCGCCCGGGGTGCGGGTGAGGTCGTAGGGGTTCAGGGTCTGCCCGCCCAGGGAGCTGGCGGTCACGCCGGTCACGGCGAACTCGTGCAGGTTCGCCTTGCCGATGACGATCGCGCCGGCCGCTCGCAACCGGGCCACCGTCGTCGCGTCGTCCGGCGGCTGCGCGCCCTCCAGCGCGGCGGAGGCGGCGGTGGTGGGGAGGTCGGCGGTGTCGTAGTTGTCCTTCAGCAGCACCGGCACGCAGTGCAGCGGACCGACGAAGCCCCCCTCGGCGTACTGCTCGTCGAGGGCCGCCGCAGTGCTCAGCGCGTCCTCGTTGACGGCCAGCACGGCGTTCAGCCGGGGGCCGGCGTCGTCGTAGGCCGCGATGCGGTCCAGCGCCGCCGCCACCACCTCGGAGCAGGAGGTGGTGCCCGCGGCGATCGCGGTGCGGATCGAGGCGACGCTCGCCTCCTCGACGCGGAAGCGCGGCGGATCCGCAGCCGCACCGGTGACCCCGGTGGTGGCGATGAGTGCGCCTGCCGCCACCGCCCCAGCTGATGCCCGAGCCCGGCCGATGTGCCTCATGCCCGGCGACTGTAACCAGCCGGTGGGGGCCACCACTAGCCTGAGTTCCCGTGTCCGCCGTTCCGCTCGACCTGCCCGAGGGCCTCACCGTCCGTCCGATGCGTCCCGAGGACGCGGGTCCCGTCGCTGAGCTGCTCGCCGCCTGCGAGGCCATCGACGACACGGGGGCGCTCAAGTCACCCGAGGACCTGCTGGAGTGGTGGGTCCACGAGTTCACCGACCTGGCGCAGGACGGCCGGATCGTGCTCGCCGGGGACGGCGCCGTCGTCGGGTACGCCACGGCCATCGCGCCACCCACCTTCCGGGACGCCTACGGGGTGCACCTGGAGGGCCGGGTGCACCCGGACCGGCGCGGGCACGGCATCGGCCGGGCACTGCTGGCCTGGCAGCTGGAGCGCGGGACGCAGCTGCACGCCGAGCGGCACCCCGAGGCGCCGGCCCGGTTGACGGCCACCGTCTACACGACCATGCCCTCGGTGGAGGCGCTGGTCCGCCGTGCCGGGCTCGAGCAGGTCCGCTGGTTCTTCCACATGGAGCGCCCGCTCACCGACCTGCCGCCGCTCCGACGGGTCGAGGGCGTCGCACTGGTGCCGTTCAGCTGGGACCGCGACGAGGAGGTGCGGGCCGCCCACAACGCCGCGTTCACCGAGCACTACGGGTCCAGCGAGCGCGACGAGGTCTCCTGGCGGGTCATGTTCACCGGGCAGCGGAACTTCCGTCCGGACCTCTCGGTGCTCGCGGTCGCGGAGGGCGCCGTCGTCGGGTACGCGCTGTCCTACGTGTCCGAGACCGCGGCCGCGGCGAGCGGGGTGCGGGAGAGCTACTTCGGCCAGATCGGCGTCGTCCCCACCGCGCGGCGCCGCGGCCTGTCCAAGGCGGTGATCATCGCGGCGCTGCACACCGCCGCGGCGAGCGACTGCCAGACCGCCGGGCTGGAGGTCGACAGCGAGAACGTGAGCGGTGCGCTCGGCCTCTACGAGAGCCTGGGGTTCGCCACGCACCGCACGCAGGTGTCCTGGTCGCGCCGGCTCGACCCGCTGCGGTTGAACGGGGTGGATCCGTCAGGGTGATCCCGACGGGATCCACTCCGCCCGCACGGGACGGTCAGCTGCGGGCCGGCTGCTCCTCCCGGAGCCCGGTGCGCATCTCCCCCCGGCCGTGCCAGGTGGTGCTGACCAGGTCCACCGCCTCGAGGACGGCGAGGTGCTGGGACGCCGGCTGCCGGCCATCGACAGCGAACCGCACAGCTCGCCCAGCGTCTGCCCGTTGCGCGCTCGCGCAGCCGGTCCAGCAGCAGCTGCCGCCGCGTCGGGTCGGCAAGGCCCTGGACACCGGGCCCGGGTTGTCGGTCACGGATCGATCGGTCCCGCTACGGTCGCCGGGTGGCCAGCGCCGAACAGCCCGCCGTCCCGCCGGCCGTCGACCTCCGGCTGGTCAGCCGGGTCCACCGCCGGATCGAACCCCTGCACTCGCACGTCTACTTCGCCCCCGAGCACGACGAGCAGCTGGCGGCGGCCGGGCTGCGACGGGGCCGGATGGCCTACTTCGCCGGGCGGGCAGCGCCGATGGGCGCGGTCGGCCCGGGCGTGGTGACGGCCACCTTCAGCAACTTCTCGCCCTCCCTGGTGGCCCACCACGTCCCGCGGTGCTGGGCCGCCACCACACCGGAGCAGGCCGTTGCCGCGCGGTCGGCCGCCGCCCGGGACTCGCTGACCCGGCTGCTGGGCGGACCGGAGGCGGCCACCGGGGACGACGTGGTGGAGCTGGCCGGCCTGCTCCGGGAGGCCTGCACCGCGCTGACCCCCGAGGGGCGCCCGCTCTACGCCGGCCACGCCGACCTGCCCTGGCCCGACGAGCCGGTGCTGCAGCTCTGGCACGCCGTGACGCTGCTGCGCGAGCACCGCGGTGACGGCCACGTCGCGGCGCTGCTGCGCAGCGGGTTGACCGGGCTCGAGGCACTGGTCAGCCACACGCTGACCGGCCGGGGCTTCACCCCCGCGGCGGCCCGGGCGACCCGCGGCTGGTCGGACGAGCAGTGGGCGGCGGCGGTGGAGGCGCTCGCGGCGCGGGGCCTCGTCGCCGACGGCGCGCTCACCCAGGTCGGCGTGCAGGTGCGGGTGGCGCTGGAGGAGGAGACCGACGTGCTGTCCGCGGCGCCGTTCGAGCACCTGGGGGCCGAGCGCACCGAGCGGGCCGCCGAGCTCGCCGGGGCGCTGGCCGGCCGGCTGGTCGCGGCCGGCGCGTACCCGACCGGTGTGCTG